>JASHUI010000161.1:0-9660 GCA_030040095.1 Streptosporangiaceae bacterium
CCGCCGAGCACCGGGTAGTACCAGTCCATCGAGAACCTGCTCTTGTCGGCGAACGCCTCGGGGTGGCACGCCACCGCGTGCCCGAGCTGGCCGGCGGCGAGCTCCCAGTCCGGCTGCGGCTCGCCGACGTACTCGGCGAGGGCGATCGCGCACCGCAACGCGTGATGCATGCTGGAGCAGCCGGTCAGCAGGGCGTAGCTGCCCGGCGTGCCGTCGTCATGGCGCTGCCAGATGATCTCACCGCGCGGCTGCTGCAGCCCGAGCGCGAACTCGATCCCCTTGCGGACCACCGGCCACATTCGCTGCGCGAACGCGTCGTCGCGGGTGACCTGGAGTTCGTGCCAGACCCCGACAGCGCAGTAGGCGGCGTGGTTGCTCTCCGCGGTGTCATCGAGGGTCGAGCCGTCCTCGGCGAACCGCGGCCACGATCCGTCCAGCCGCTGCGTGGACCGCAGCCACTCGTAGCCGCGCCGTGCCGCTCCGCGGAGCCCGCACACACTCAGCGCCATCACGCACTCGACGTGGTTCCAGGCATCGACGTGGCCGTCCGGCCAGCCGATCGCGCCGTCACGCTGCTGTACCGCCGCGATGCTCTTGCCCGTCGCCAGGATCTGGTCGGCGGTCAGGATCCCGGGGACCGAGGGCAGCCCGGCGCTGACGACGCTCGGGCTGGCCAGGCTCGCGCCGGCCAGGCTCTCAGGCTGCCGCATGTGCCTCCTCAGGCTGCGCAGGCCCGGCGGTTGCCACGCTCCGTGCGCCGCGGCCGCTCGGGTCAGCGACGGCGGCAGCCGGCTTGGCGGCGTACACGACGACGCTCTTGCCGATGAGCGGGTTGAGCGTGCGGTCCGCAAGTCGCATGATCGCGGGCTTCTTCATGATCTCCCAGACCAGCAGCCGGTGGTAGGCGCGGGCCAGCGGATGGCCGTCGTTGCGCACGCCGACCGCGCACTTCAGCCACCAGTAGGGAGCGTGCAGGGCGTGCGCGCGGTGGTGACCGCCGACGGACAAGCCGGCCCGGGCGAGCTTCGCCTCCAGCTCGTGGCGGGTGAAGATCCGCAGGTGGCCGCCGGGCACGTTGTGGTAGTCGTCCGACAGCCGCCAGCAGATCCGCTCGGGCAGCCAGGCGGGCACGGTGACCGCGGCCACGCCGCCCGGCCGCAGCACGCGGGCCAGTTCGTTCATCGCGAGCTGGTCGGCGGGGACGTGCTCCAGGACCTCCGCGGCGATGACCCGGTCGAAGCAGCCGTCCGGGAACGGCATCGCGGTCGCGTCCCCGGCCGCGGCCCAGGCGGTGCCGCCGGCCGGCACCTCGCCCGCCTCGTACATGGCCGCGAACATCGCGGCCACCTGCCGGAGCTCGCCCTCGTCGGTGTCCAGCGCCACCACATGGGCGCCCCGGCGCAGCGCCTCGAACGCGTGCCGCCCTGCGCCGCAGCCCAGGTCGAGCACGCGGTCGCCGGGGCCCACCGGGAACCGGCCGAAGTCGACGGTCAGCACGGGCGCGCTTCCCGCGCCGGAACCCCGGGCCGGGCGGCCGGCTCCCCGGCCGCCCCGGTCGCCTCGATCGCCCGGACGTAGTGGTCAACGGTGGCCCGGGCCACCGCGGACCAGGCGAAGCGTTCCTGGACCCGGCGCAGCGCCAGCGCGGACAGCCGCTCCCGCTCGGCGGGCGAGTCGTGCAGCGTCCGCAGCGCCGCGGCCAGTTCCTCCGGATCGCCCGGCGTGACCAGCAGCGCCGCGTCCCCGGTGACCTCGGGCAGCGCGCCGGTGCGGCTGGCGATCAGCGGGGTGCCCGAGGCCATGTGCTCGACGGCGGGCAGCGAGAACCCCTCGTACAGCGACGGCACCACGGCGATCTCCGCGGTCGCGATGAACTCGGCCAGCGCGGTGTCGGAGATCCCGCTGACGAACCGGACCCGGTCGCCCAGGGCCAGCTCGCCCACGAGCCGCTCGGTCGGCCCGCCGGGCGCGGGCTTGCCGACCACGGTCAGCTCGGCGTTGCGCTC
Source organism: Streptosporangiaceae bacterium (assembly GCA_030040095.1). Taxonomy (GTDB): domain Bacteria; phylum Actinomycetota; class Actinomycetes; order Streptosporangiales; family Streptosporangiaceae; genus JASHPR01. The sequence continues at coordinate 2,007 of JASHUI010000161.1, forward strand.
CGTGGCGAGCTTGGCCACCGCCCGCAGCAGCGTGGCGATGCCCTTCACCGGCGAGTCGGCGCTGGCGACGGCCACGATCCGGCCCGGCACGCGGGGCCCGGGCCTGGGGTGGAACAGGCGGGTATCCACCCCGAGCGGGATGACGTGCACGCTGGACGGCGGCACCCGGAAGTCGCGGCAGATGTCGTCGCGGGACGACTGCGAGCCGGTCAGCACCGGGCCGACGCGCCGGGCCACCCGGCCCTGCATCCGGACGAAGCCGTACCACCGGCGCTTGGACAGCCGGGACAGGCCCCGGGCCGCGGCGAGCTCGATCCGCCGGTCCACGCTGATCGGGTGGTGGATGCTGGTGACCAGGGGCAGGCCGAGGCGGGCGATGCCGAGCATGCCGTAGGCCAGGACCTGGTTGTCGTGCACGACGTCGAAGTCGGCCCGGCGGGCGCGCAGCGCGCGCAGCGCCCGCAGGCTGAACGTCAGCGGCTCGGGGAAGGCCCCGGTCCACATCGAGCCGACCTCGAGCGCGTCGATCCAGTCGCGGAACTCGCCGGGCCTCGGGGTGCGGAACGGGTCGGGCTCACGGTACAGGTCCAGGCTGGGCAGCTCGCGCAGCAGCGGGCCGGGCTCCAGTTCCGGGTACGGCTGGCCGGAGAACACCTCGACCTGGTGCCCGAGCGCGGCCAGCTCGCGGGACAGGTGCCGCAGGTAGATTCCCTGCCCGCCGCAGTGCGGCTTGCTCCGGTAGGACAGCAGCGCGACCCGCAGCGGGCGGTCGGGCGGTAGCTCGGTGCTCACGCAGGTTGCGCCTCCTTGTCTGCCGCTGGCAGCCAGCTGCGTCAGGCGTGCCCGCGTGACCCCTAAGGAGCCGAACATTACCAGGCGGTACCATGCGTGTTCTTGCGCCCCGTGCGCAAAAAGAGAACAGTGCTTCCGTCGTTGACTACGGGCCGGTTCCCCCGCCCGCAAGGACGGGGCTTTCGCCGCACAAAGTCGGTAAGCTGCCGCGACGTGACCGAGGTTCAGCCGCGGTCGCGGCCGGCCCAACAAACGCGGAGACTCTGCTGACACGACGCGCTCTCATCACCGGCATCACCGGCCAGGATGGTTCCTACCTGGCCGAGCACCTGCTTGCCGAGGGATACGAGGTCTGGGGCCTGGTGCGGGGCCAGGCCAACCCGCGGGTGCGCCGGGTCCGCCAGCTCCTCGGCGACGTCCGTCTGGTCCGCGGCGACCTGCTCGACCAGGGCAGCCTGATCTCGGCCGTGGAGCGGGTCCAGCCCGACGAGGTCTACAACCTGGCCGCGATCTCGTATGTGCCGATGTCCTGGCAGCAGGCCGAGCTGACCGGGGAGGTCACCGGCCTCGGGGTGCTGCGGGTGCTGGAAGCGATCCGGGTCTGCAGCGGGATCAGCGCGTCCCGCAGCCCGTCCACCGGCCAGATCCGGTTCTACCAGGCCTCGTCGTCGGAGATGTTCGGTAAGGTCCGGGAGTCGCCGCAGACCGAGCAGACGCCGTTCCACCCGCGCAGCCCCTACGGCGTGGCCAAGGCGTACGGCCACCACCTGACCCAGAACTACCGGGAGTCGTACGGGATGTTCGCGGTATCCGGCATCCTGTTCAACCACGAGTCGCCGCGCCGCGGCGCCGAGTTCGTCACCCGTAAGGTGTCGCTCGGCGTGGCCAAGATCAAGCTCGGTTACGAGCGGCAGCTAAGGCTGGGCAACCTGGGTGCCAGCCGCGACTGGGGGTTTGCCGGGGACTACGTGCGCGCGATGCACCTGATGCTGCGGCGGGACGAGCCCACCGACTACGTGGTGGGGACCGGCGTCACCCACGGCGTCGGCGAGCTCGTGGAACTGGCCTTCAAGGTCGTGGGCCTTGACTGGCACGACCACGTGGTGACCGACGCCGCGTTCATCCGGCCGGCCGAGGTCGACCGGCTGTGCGCGAACCCGGCCAAGGCCACCAGCGAGCTGGGCTGGGAGCCGAAGATCGGCTTCGAGGAACTGGTCGCGATGATGGTCGAGGCCGACCTGGAGCTGCTGTCGGTGTCCGGCGGCCACGCCGAGGACTCGTTCGGCTCCGACGCCTGGTAACGCCGGCCCGGCGCGAGCCCGCGCCGGCTCAGGCGAGCGCGCCCACCAGGGTCCCGATCCCGTAGGTCAGGCTGGCCGCGGCCGCGGCCAGCAGCAGCTGGCGGACGGCGCCGCGCAGGAACGGGCGGTCGGTGATCCGGGCCACCAGCCCTCCGCCGGTGAACGCGGCGATCGCGGAGACCACCAGCGTGACCCATAGCGTGGTGACGCCGGCCAGATAGGGCAGCAGCGGGATCAGCGCCCCCACCGCGAACGTCAGCAGCGACGCGGAGGCCGCCAGCACCGGGGACGGCAGCTCCTCGTGATCAACGCCGAGTTCCTCGCGGACGTGCAGCCCGAGCGCGTCGTCCGGGCGCTCCGACACCTGCCGGGCCACCTCGTCGGCCAGGTCGGGGTCCACGCCGCGGCGGCGGAACACCGCGGCCAGCTCCCGCCGCTCGGCGTCGGGATGGATCTCCAGCTCGCGCCGCTCCTTGCGGACCTCGGCCTCGACCAGCTCGTTCTGCGAGGACACCGAGACGAACTCGCCGGCCGCCATCGAGAACGCGCCCGCCCCCAGCCCGGCCAGGCCGGCCAGGACCAGCGCGTGCGGCGAGCCGCCGCCGCCGCCGACCCCGGCTAGCAGCGAGACGTTGGTGACCAGGCCGTCCATGGCCCCGAACACGGCCGGACGCAGCCAGCCACCGGACACGTCCCGGTGCTGGTGGCCGTGCGCCTCCTGCCCGGCCGGGGTCTTGGCATGAAACATGGGTGTGCGCTCACGATAGGTGGGTGATGGCTGGTGATGTCCGGCCGCCGGAACTCTCGGGCATGCGCGGATGCCGTCGGCGCCGGGACGACTGCGGGTAACGAGCCGCCGCGGCCCATTATTCCTTGCCGGCCCGCCGCGCAGCCCGGCCGCCGTCCCACTCGGTGCGCGCGCACACCGGATCCCGGGATCGTACGCCCCGTCGGGAACGATCCCGGGATCCGGCCGGTCTTCGCGCAGACCCGGTGCGCGGCCCGGTCCGCGCGGGCCGCGCGGGTCAGCTCTTGGTCGCGTTGTACAGGAAGATGTGGCCGATCGCGGTCGGGTAGGCGCCGGTGGTGTTCTTGGCCGTGGCGGTCAGGTAGTTGTAGAAGTAGCCGTAGATCACCGGCGTCTGGTCCAGCAGCAGCGTCTCGATCTGCCCGGCGATCGCGCGCTGGCTGGACAGGTCGACGGTGGCGACGTACTGGGCGACCAGGCTGTCGTACTGCGGGTCGTTGAAGTGCGCCGCGTTCCACGAGCCGGTGCCGGTCTTGGCGTTGATGGTCTGCAGCGGCGCGCCGAGGAACACGTTCGGCACGCTGCGATGGCCGTAGTCGACCAAGCTCATCGTGGCGTCCAGCCAGTCCGAGTTCCCGAACGTGGCCTTGCCGTAGTACGCGGCCGAGCTCTCGATGGTCAGCCCGATGGTGACCCCGATGGCCTTCGCGGACTGCGCGATGATCTGGGCGTAGGACGGGATCTCCAGCAGCTGCTCGGTGGTGAGGTGGGTGGTGAAGCCGTTCGGGAACCCGGCCGCCGCCAGCAGCGACTTGGCCTTGGCGATGTCCTGGGTCCGCTGCGGGACGGTGGTGTTGGTGGACGGGAACACCGGGGCGAACGGGCTGTCGTTGCCGACGTCGGCGAAGCCCTTGAACAGCGCCTGGACGATGGCAGGCCGGTCCAGCGTGAGCGCGATCGCCTGGCGCACCCGCGAGTCGGTGAACGGCGCCTGGTCGCAGCGCATCGACAGCTCGCGGTGCGCGCTGGAGCGCAGCTTGATGATGTTGTAGGGGGCGCCGGCGGCGAGCAGTTGCTCGCCGCCGGACACCGCGAACTGCCCGACGACGTCGATCGTCCCGCTGGACAGCGCGAGGATCTCCGGGGTCTGGTCGGTGTAGAAGGTGAACTCGGTGGCCGCGGGCAGGGCCTTGGGGCCCCAGTAGTCCTCGTTGCGGGCGAACGAGGCGCCGACCTTCGCGGTGTAGCTCTTCAGCACGAACGGGCCGGTGCCGATGAACGAGCTCTGCCAGTTCGCCGGGTTGTAGCCCTTCGGGATGATGATCATGTTGTAGTTGTCCGACGAGGTCAGGTACGGGAAGTTCCCGTTCGGCGCCTCGAGGTGGAAGGCGACCGTGTAGTCGTCGACCTTCTGCACCCCGGAGGGGTCCAGCACGCCGCCGAAGGCGGACAGCGCGTTCGAGTCGTTCGAGGGGTCGGTCTGCAGCTGGTAGGTGTACACGACGTCGTCGGCGGTGAGCGGCGTGCCGTCGTGGAACTTCACCCCCTGGCGGATCTTGAACGTCCACACGTCCGCCGCCGAGTTGGCCGTCCAGCTCGTGGCCAGCACCGGCGTCAGGGCCAGGGTCTGGGTGGACAGGCACAGGTACTCGCCGGTCTGCGCGAGCATGTCGAGCCCGCCCTGGTCGGCCACGGTGACCGGGTTGATCGCCGCGGTCGGCACGATGATCCCGACCCTGATCGTCGCCCCGGACTTGGCCGCCGCCGAGCTCGGCGACGAGGACGGCGACGTGCTGCTCGAGCCGCACGCGGCGACGACCGCGCCCAGCACCGGGACCGAGATCCCGATCACCGAGCCGCGGCGCAGGAAGTCGCGCCGGGACAGCCTTCCGGCGACGTACTCGTCGATGACGTGGTTGGCGATGTCGCCTTGCCCCTCGCGGAGGCGGTCGAGGCGGCGATGGTTTGCGTTCACTTGGGATCCTCCCTGGTTAACGGCGCCTGCCCGCTCCTCTGCAGGACGGCTAGCTGATCGATCGGAATGTGACAGCTCATAAAGTGGCCGGGCGCGACCTCGCGGAGCGGGGGCTGCGAGGACTCGCACTGGCCGGCGGGCAGCCGGCGCGGGCACCGGGTATGGAACACGCACCCGGACGGCGGGTCGGCGGCCGACGGGATCTCGCCGGTGAGCCGGATCCGTTCCGGGCGCTGCCCGTCCAGGCTCGGCACCGCGGACAGCAGCGCCTCGGTGTAGGGATGGTGCGGCCCGGCGAACACGGTCTCGGCCGGGCCGAGTTCCATGATCCGGCCCAGGTACAGCACCGCGATGCGGTCGGACAGGTACCGCACCAGGCCGAGGTCGTGGGAGATGAACAGGTAGGTCACCTGCTCCTTGGCCTGCAGGTCGACCAGCAGGTTGAGGATCGCGGCCTGCACCGATACGTCCAGCGCCGAGGTGGGCTCGTCGCACACCACGATCCGCGGCCCGCCGGCGAAGGCCCGGGCGATCGCCACCCGCTGCTTGAGGCCGCCGGACAGCTGGCCGGGGCGCAGGGACAGGTGCCGGTCCTCCATCCGGACCGAGCGGACCAGGTCGGCGAGCCGCTCCCGCAGCGGCGCCCCGGACAGGCCGGCCAGCCGGGCCAGCGGCCGGCTGATCAGGCGCCGGACCGTGTGCCGCCGGTTCAGCGCCGAGTCCGGGTTCTGGAACACGATCTGCAGCGCTTTGAGCTGGTCCTGCGAACGGCGCCGGGCGTCGCCGCGCAGCGGCTCGCCGTCCAGGGCGATCACGGAGCCCTCGTCCGGCGCGATCAGCCCGAGCAGCGCCCGGGCCAGGGTGGTCTTCCCGCTGCCGGACTCGCCCACGAGCCCCAGCGTTTCCCCCGCTTCCAGGCTGAGGCTCACTCCGACCAGGGCCTTGACGGCCTCGCCGTGTGAGCCGAAGGTCTTCGACACACCGTCGAGGGCCACGATCGGGCGCGAGACGGCGCGTTCGGTCGAAAGCTCCGCATCGGCCGGAGTGCTGCGGGGCAGCTGCGCGGCGGCCTCATGCAGGTAGCAGCGCGAGGCACGGCCGGGGCCGACGGGGAAGGCGGGCGGCGCGGCGGCCCGGCAGCGGTCCTCGGCGATCGGGCAGCGCGGCGCGAACACGCATCCGCTCAGCTCGTGGCCGGGCGGAGGGAGGAAGCCGGGAATCGAGTCCAGCCGGCCGTGGTCCTTGCGCTGGCCGCCCCGGGGGATGCAGCGCAGCAGCCCGACCGTGTACGGGTGGCGGGGCGCCTCGAAGACCTGGCCGGCCGGGCCCTCCTCGATGAGCTCGCCCGCGTACAGGACGCCGATCCGGTCGCACATCTTCGCGATCACGGCCAGGTTGTGGCTGATGAACAGCACCGAGGTGTCGAACTCCTCGCGCAGCGCGGCCACCAGGTCGAGCACCTCGGCCTCGACGGTCGCGTCCAGTGCCGTCGTCGGCTCGTCCAGGATGAGCAGCGAGGGCTCGGCGGCCAGCGCCATCGCGATCACGGCCCGCTGCGCCATCCCGCCGGACAGCTGGTGCGGGTAGCGCTCCATCACCCGGCGCGGATCGGAGATCTGGACCTTGCGCAGCATGCCCGCGGCGCGCTCCATGGCGTCCTTGCGGCCCAGGCCGGCGATCTCGTATGCCTCGGCGACCTGGCGGCCCACCCTGATCGACGGGTTCAGCGCCCGCCCCGGCTCCTGGTAGACCATGGACACCGTGCGCGCGCGCAGATCGCGCAGCGCGGCCGGGCCCATGGCCAGGGGGTCCGTCCCGTTGATGCTGATCGACCCGGCGCTCACCCGGCCGTTTCGCGGCAGGTACCTGGTCAGCGCGAGCGCCACCGTGGACTTCCCCGAGCCCGACTCGCCGACCAGGCCGTAGGACTCGCTGCGGCCGATCTGGAACGACACGTCGCGCAGGGCCCGCCGGTCATGGCCGCGGACCCGGTAGGCGACGTCCAGGTGCCGCACCGCGAGGGCCGGGCCGGCCGCGTCCGCGGCGCCGGGAGCGGCCGTGAGGTCGGCGGCGGTCACGAGGCGAGCACCTGCTCGATCGCGTCGGTGACCAGGTTGACGGCCACCACCAGGGAGGCGATCGCCAGCGCGGGGAACAGCGTCTCCCACCAGTACCCGGCGGGCAGCACGCCGTAGTTCGCGTAGATGTCGGCGCCCCAGTCGGGGGTGGGCGGCTGCACCCCGAAGCCGAGGAACGACAGCGTGGCCACGGCGAAGATGGCGTAGCCGAGGCGCACCGTGGACTCGACCAGGACAGCGGGGAGCACGTTCGGCAGGATCTCGACCACCATGATCCGGACGGACTTCTCGCCGAGCAGCCGGGCCGAGGACAGGTAGTCGAGCTGGCTCTCGACCAGGACCGCCGACCGGACGGTCCGGGCGATCAGCGGCGTGAACACGAACCCGATGACGATGATCAGCGTGCCGGTGGAATGCCCCAGGGCGACCACGAACAGGAACGCCACGATCACCACCGGCAGCGCGAGCACGGCCTCCACCACCCGGCCGACCAGGATGTCGACGATGCCGCCGAGGTAGCCCATGACCAGGCCGAGCGCGGTGCCGAGCACGGTGCCGAGCAGGGTGGACCCGGCCGCGATGAGCAGGATGTCCCTGGCCCCGGTGATGACCCGGGAGAGCACGTCGCGGCCCAGCTGGTCGGTGCCGAACCAGTGCGCCCGCGACGGGGCGGCGTTGGTGGCCAGGAGCTGCTGGGCCAGGGGGTTGTGCGGGGCGATCGCCGAGCCGAACACGGCGCAGACGATCCAGAACAGCAGGA
>JASHUI010000162.1:0-8487 GCA_030040095.1 Streptosporangiaceae bacterium
CGGCGCCGAAGATGCGTTCCGCCAGCCCGGCCTGCCCGGCCCCGGTGATCAGTTCCGCCGCGAACCAGGCCAGGAGGGCCAGCAGCAGCGCGACTACGGCGGCCGACACCCCCGGCCGCAGGGCCCACGGCACCGAAGGCCCGCGCCGCCTGGCCCCCGCGGGCCAGGCCACCAGCGCGACGCAGCCGGCCGCTCCCCAGATCATGTGCGGCACGGGGAGAGTGGTCCCCGGATGCTCGGGATACGCCGCCACCAGCGCCCCCGCCACCGCCGCGGCCATCAGCAACAGCCGCCCCGGCATGCGGGCCGGGCGCAGCGCCAGCCCGGTGACGAAGTAGCAGACGCCCACCACGACGAACGTCAGCGTCATCACCCACCGGTCGGCGGCGCCCTGCGCCGCCAGCGCGCTGACGGTGCCGGAAACGGGATCAAAGGAGCGCTGCAGCCCGGCGGCAACCGTCCACCCGCCGACCATCAGCACGGGAGCCGCGGCCGACGACGCCAGTCCCCACCACGGCACAGCGCGCACGATCACCACCGTAACCGCCGCGGGCCGCTGGCGGTCGGCCGGCAGGGATGGTAAACACCCCGCCCTGCGGCGGCTTGACCGCGAGATAAGGCCGCTCGTGTCGCAGATCATCCCGCCCGCGGGTCAGCGAGCTCGGCGTCGGCCTGGGCGCGCAGGGCACTCAGGTCCCGGCCAAGGCGGCTCAGCGCATCCGCCTGATCCTGGCCGGCCCGGAGCCGGGCCCGGACCAGCCGGGTGCCCAGGCCGGCGGCGGCACCGAGCGGATGGATGCCGACGGCCAGAGTGGTGCCCAGGCTGACCGCTTCCGCGATGCCGTGCTCTTTCAGCGACCGCCCGAGCATCCCCTCCGGTCCCTGCGCGCTGCCCGCCTCGGCCACCGAGATGCGCAGCGGCGCTCCCGCCAGGTGCTGCGCGACCAGCTCCCAGTGGTCGCGCACCGGGCAGGTGCGCACCACCCGCCGGCCTTTGATCAGCTCCAGCGACAGTTCGCGGGCCTGACCCGGTCTGGCCAGGCGCACGCGGTCGGCTTCGCCGCACAGCGGACCGAACGCCCCCTGGTTGATCAGGTCCACCAGAAGCCGGGCGAAGGCCAGCTGCCGGTCCGGGCCGCGCCGCGTGGCCCGCTCGGCCGGGGTCAGCCGGGCGTCGAGGCCGCGCCAGGTCCTGGGCGCGAACCGGGCCAGCTTCAGCCGGCGCATGGGGCCGGCCAGGCTCGGCGGCCAGCGCCCCGTGGCCAGGTCGTCGTCGGCCATGACCGCGGCGATCAGGGCGCTGTAGAGGTAGTACGCGGCGAGCCGCTGACGCCCGGTGTCCTCGATGACCTCGTCGAGCCCGGCCGGGTGCGGGGCCCGGCGGGCGGCGTCGGCCCGCAGTTCGGCGAGCGAGACCTCAGCCGTCATGGCCGGCGCCCGGATTCCCGGCCCGCTTCTCGAGCTCGGCGACCCGGTCGATCAGATCGGTGATCAGCGCGTGATGCGCCCGCGCGATCTCGGTCAGCAGCTCCGCGTCACCGCGTAGCTCGTCCCACGCGTCCTGCTGGGCGACCTTCCGGGTGACGGCCCTGGACGCCTCCTGGGCCCGCGCGGCCACGTCCTGGGTCGCGGCGGTGGCCTGCTTGACGCGGTCGTCCTGCTCGACGTTCGACAGAACCGATCGCGCCCGCTCGGCGAACGATCTCATGCGGTGGTCTTCGTTGTCAGCCATGGGCCTGCGCTCCTCGGCAGTGGCCGGCTGGGGAGTTGTCGCGGGCTGCGCGATGCCGGATCGGTGATGATCTGGTGTTGTAGCTCCATCATTGCTCCCGCCGGCGGGGCCCGGCGGGACGGGGTACGCCCGCGCCCGGCGGACCTGTCCGCGCCACGGCGCCCCCGAGACGGAGCGTTACGTCTGCGGGGTAGCGTCGGCGGCGTTAGCGGAACTCCAGCCCGTCGAACGTGCCGGACGCCCGCCACTTGTCGATGTAGGCGAAGTAGGCGCTGGCCCCGTACGGGTAGCCGTGGCCGAGGAACACGCCCGGGCCCTGGCCCTCGTTGTTGTAGTAGCCGGGGGTGCAGTCCGGCCCGCCGATGACGCTGCCCGGCCCGGAGAGCAGGAGCTCGACCCACGCGTCCTCGGCGTCCTGCGCGGGCTCGACCTCGGCGAACCGGTTGTCCACGGCATGCCTGACGGTCGCCGCGATGGTCCGGGCCGAGTCGACGATGTTGTGCGGCACGTTGGAGATCAGGTTCGCGCCCTGCGTCGGCTGCACGAACAGCAGGTTCGGGAACCCGCGGCTGTGGATGCCGTGCAGCGTGCGCATCCCGTCGGCCCAGTGCTGCGAGAGCGTGCCGCCGCCGGGGCCGGTCACCTCGAAGCCGGCCCGGCGGGCGTAGGGGGTGCCGACCTCGAACCCCGAGGCGTAGACGATGCAGTCGAGCCGGTACTCCCGGCCGGCCGCCACCACCCCGGTCGCGGTGATCTGCCGCACGCCCTTGCCGTCGGTGTCGACCAGGTGCGTGGCCGGGTTGTTGAACGCCTGCAGGTACTCGTCGTGGAAGCACGGCCGCTTGCACAGCTGGCGGTACCAGGCCTTGAGCTTCCGCGCGGTGTCCGGGTCCCGCACGATGAGGTCGGCCCGGGCCCGGATCTCCTCCATCTTCTCGAAGTCGGACTCCTCGTAGGCGGCGAGCATCGCGGCCGTGGTCCGGTTCTCCAGCGGCAGGGCGGCGATCCTGGCCCGCACCCGGCGGGCGATGTCGGTCCAGCCGTCCCGCACCAGGTCCTCGTCCGCGGTCCCCCCGGACTGGTTGGCGGTGAAGTTGTCCAGCCAGCGCTGCTGCCATCCCGGCGTCGCGATCTCGGCGAACCACCCCGGGTCGATCGGGTGGTTGTTCCGCGCGTCGACCGAGGACGGCGTGCGCTGGAACACATACAGCTCACGGCAGTCCCTGGACAGATAAGGAACGCACTGGACCGCGGTCGCGCCGGTGCCGATGATGCCCACCCGGCGGCCGGCCAGCTTGCGCATCGGCGCGCCGCCGGGGTCGCCTCCGGTGTAGTCGTAGTCCCACCGGCTGGTATGGAAACTGCGGCCCCGGAACGATCCGATCCCCGGGATCCCTGGCAGCTTCGGCACGCACAGCAGTCCCGTGCCCAGCACCACGAACCGGGCGGTCAGCCGGTCGCCCCTGCCGGTGTCGATGACCCAGCGGGCGCGTGCCTCGTCCCAGGTCAGCCCGGTCACCTCGGTATGGAAGAGCGCGTCGTCGTAGAGGCCGAACCGCCGGCCGATGAGCTGACAGTGCGCGAGGATCTCCGGGCCGTGCACGTACTTCTCCGTCGGCATGTGCCCGGTCTCTTCCAGCAGCGGCAGGTACACCATCGACGCCGTGTCGCACTGCGCGCCGGGATAGCGGTTCCAGTACCAGGTGCCGCCGAAGTCGCCGCCCTTCTCGATGATGCGGACGTCGACGCCCGCCTCCCTGAGCCGGGCCCCGGCCACCAGGCCGGCGAACCCGCCGCCGACGCACACGACCGTCCGGTGCTCGGTCAGCGGCGCCCGGTCGGTCCACGGCGTGTACGGATCGTCGAGGTAGCGGGCGTACTCCCCGGCGAGGCGGAGGTACTGGTCGTTGCCGTCCGGCCGGAGCCGCTTGTCCCGCTCTTCGGCGTACTTGCGGCGGAGCGCCTCGGTGTCGATACGGCCGGTCACCGGCGATGCCACTCGTCGGCGAGCAGCTGATACGAGCGGACCCGGTCCGCGTGGTCGTGCGTGATCGTGGTGACGACCAGCTCGTCGGCGCCGGTGGCATCCCGCAACTGCTCCAGCCGGTCGGCGACCTGCTTGGGCGAGCCGGTGAACTGGGTGTCGAGGCGGTCGGCGACGAGGGCGCGGTCGTCGTCGGTCCACCGGTGCGCCCGGGCCTGGGCCGGGCTGGGGAACGCGATGGCGCCGGCGCCGGTGCGGATGCTGAGCACCCAGGAGCCGTATCCGGCGGCCAGGTCGCGGGCCGTCACCTCGTCCTCGGCGACCACCACGTCGGCGGACACGCTGACATACGGCCGGCTCAGCTCGGCCGACGGCCGGAACGCGGCCCGGTAGCCGTCGACCGCCTCCAGCACCGTCGCCGGGCTCACGTGGTAGTTGGCCGCGAACCTGAGCCCTCGCTCGCCTGCCACCTGCGCGCTCTCGCCTCCGCTGCTGCCCAGGATCCAGACCTGCACGCCGGCGTGCTCGCCCGGGATCACGTGCGCCGCCACGCCGTCGGGGGTCCGGTAGCGTCCGGCCAGCAGCGCCAGCACGTCGTCGACCTGCTCAGTGTAGTTCTGCGGCTGCGCGCCGGGCAGCATGAGCAGCTTCTTGTTCAGCGCGAGCCGCGGCGAGGCGAGCAGCCGCTCGAGCGAGAACCGGGGCGGGATCAGCAGCCCGTTCGGCGCTCTCGTGCCGGCCTGGGCGGGACCGGGCGTCCGGGCCTGGCCTGGCCCGGGCCCTCCCGGCGGACGGCCGCCGGAGCGTCCGAGACCGAGGTCGAGCCGGCCGGGGTGCAGCGCGTCGATGAGGCCGAACTCCTCGACGGTGGCCAGAGCGGTGCGGTGCCCCATCTGCACCGCGCCGGAGCCCAGCCGGATCCTGGAGGTGGCCGCGGCGGTCAGCGCGATGACCACCGCGGGCGAGGTGCCGGCCACGCCCGGGTTGAGGTGATGCTCGGCGAACCAGTACCGCAGGTAGCCGGCCCGCTCGGCCTGCTGGGCCAGATCGATGCTGTTGCGCAGCGCCTGGCCGGCGGTGGAGCCCGACGAGATCGGTACCAGGTCCAGCACCGTCAGCGGGGTGTTGCTCATGACGTCGTGTCCTCCTCGGCCTCCTCGGCCGCTGCCGGTCAGCAGCGATGGGTCAGCCGGTGCCGGCCAGGCTCACCGCGCCGGGCGGGGCGGCCAGCGGCGAGAGACCGAGGTTCTCGCGCAGGGTCCGGCCCTCGTACTCGGTTCGGAACACGCCGCGCTCCTGAAGAAGCGGCACCACCGTGTCGGCGAACTCGTCCAGCCCGCCCGGGGTGATGTGCGGCACCAGGATGAACCCGTCGCTGGCGTCGGCCTGGACCAGGCTGTCGATCTGCGCGGCGATCGTGGCCGCCGAGCCGATGAACGACTGCCGCCCGGTCACCTCGATGATCAGCTCTCTGATCGACAGGTTCCCGGCCTCGGCCCTGGCCCGCCACTCCCGTGCCGTCGCCACCGGGTCGCGGTGCATGCGCACGCTGGCCCGGCCCCGGGCGATGGTGTGCTCGCCGGGATCGGGGTCGATCTCCGGGAGCGGCCCGTCCGGGTCGTAGCCGGACGGGTCGCGGTTCCACAGCTGCTCCAGGAACGCGATCGCGGTCGCCCCGCTGACCTGCTGCCGCCGCACCTCCGCGGCCACCTCGGCGGCCTCGGCGTCGGTGTCGGCCAGGACGAACGTCGCCGCGGGCAGGATGAGCAGCTCGCTCGGCGACCGGCCGTACTTCGCCAGCCGGCGCTTGACGTCGGCGTAGAACGCCCGCCCGGCCTCCAGCGTGCCGTGCCGGCTGAAGATCGCGTCAGCGGCCGACGCCGCGAACTCCCGGCCCTGGTCGGAGTCGCCGGCCTGGAAGATCACCGGCCGCCCCTGCGGGCTGCGGGGGACGTTGAACTGGCCGCGGATGTCGAAGTACGCGTCGCGATGGGTGAACCGTCCGGCGTCGGGATCGGCCAGGAACACCCCGGACCGCTGGTCGGCGACGATCTCCCCGCCGTGCCAGGAGTCGAGCAGCTCGCACGTCGTGCTCAGGAAGGTGCGGGCCCGCTCGTACCGGGCCTCCTCCGGCAGGAAGCCGCCGCGCCGGAAGTTCTCCCCGGTGAAGGCGTCCCACGAGGTGACCACGTTCCACGCGGCGCGCCCGCCGGACAGGTGGTCGAGCGAGGCGAACTGGCGCGCGACCTCGTACGGCTCGTTGAAGGTCGAGTTGATCGTTCCGGCCAGGCCCAGGTGGTCGGTGACCGCGGCGAGCGCCGCCAGCACGGTGAAGGTGTCCGGCCGGCCGACGACGTCAAGGTCGTAGATCTTGCCGTTCTGTTCCCGCAGCCGCAGGCCCTCGGCCAGGAACAGGAAGTCGAACCTGGCTCGTTCCGCCGTCCGGGCGAGGTGCGCGAACGAGCTGAACTCGATGTGGCTGCCGGACCGCGGGTCGCTCCACACCGTCGTGTTGTTCACGCCGGGGAAGTGCGCGGCGAGATGGACCTGCTTGCGCGGCCTCGCGGAGCCTGGGTCGGTCATGTCGGATCCTCCGTGGCGCCCGCTGCGGCGCTGGCGTAACGGCTGGCGGGCCGGCCCAGGCCGAGCAGGCCGCGCAGCGTCGGCGCCTCGTACCCGCGCCGGAACACGCCGCGGCGCTGCAACTCCGGCACCAGGTCCCTGGTGATCGCCTCCAGGTCGGCCGGAATGGCTCCGGGCCGCAGGCGGAATCCGGTCAGCCCGGCCCGCCGCCACTCCAGCAGCAGGTCGGCCAGCTCAGGCGCGGTTCCGGTGAAGATCGCGGCGTCGCTTTCATAACGCGCCGGTACCAGCGCGTCCAGGCGGTCCAGCCGACTCGCGGCGCTCGCGGCATCAGGGCCGAGGAACACGACCAGGTCGCCGAACACGTGCAGGGGCTCCCCCGCCCGGCCCGCGACGTCCTGGGCGTCCCGGATCTCCCGGACGATCTCGGCGGCGTGGCGCGCGTCGCGCGGGGTCACGAAGCCGACGTCGGCGGCGCGCCCGATCAGCCGGTACGGCACCGCCGCGTGACCGAGGGCGGTGACGACCGGCTGGCCCTGCGGAGGCCTCGGCGTGATCGAGGGGCCCTTGACCGAGAACCAGCGGCCCTCGAAGTCGACGTAGTGCAGCTTGCCGGTGTCGATGAACCGGCCGGTCTCGGCGTCGCGGATCTCCGCGTCGTCCTCCCAGCTGTCCCACAGCCGCCGCAGCACCTCCACGTAGTCGGCGGCCTCGTCGAACGCGTCGGCGATCAGCTCGCGGACCTCGGGCCGGTCACGGAGTTCCCCGGGGGACCGTCCCGGCCGGCCGGCGCCGAGGTCGGCCGGGCTGAGCGCGGGGACGCTGCGTCGGCCGAAGTGCGCGGCCTCGTGCGGGCTCAGCGACACCCGGATCCGCACGCCGGCCCGCCCGGCGCCGGCGTAGTCGAGCGTGGCGATCGCCTTGGAGACGTGAAACGGCTCGGTATGGGTGGTGATCACCGTCGGGACCAGTCCCACGTGATGCGTCACGGGCGCCGCGCGCGCCGCGATCAGCACCGCGTCGAGCCGGCCGCGGACCTGGTCGGTGCGCCGGTCAGGCCAGCCGGGCTGGCCTGACTGCAGGCTGAGCGCGTCCTCGATGGTGACGAAGTCGATCAGCCCGCGCTCGGCCTCCTGGATGAGATCCACCCAGTACCGGGCGGTCAGCAGCTCGTCCGGGCGGGCTTCCGGCTCGCGCCAGGCGGCCGGATGCCAGCCGGCGCCGTCGAGCGCCACGCTGAGGTGAATGGGTCCGGGCGCGTTGGCGGGCGCGGCGGCGGAGTTCAGGACGTTCTCCCATCTGAGCGGCTTCGTCAAATCTAAATTATCTCGATTGACATTGTCGAATATCTTTCCGGGAAGCGCCGGTGAGCACCGTCACCCGCCCCGGGCGCCGGGGCCCGCCTGGTCGGGGGCCGGTGCGACGTTCCAGCGCCTGGTCAGGCACAAGACCACGAACGCCAGCAGGGCGCCGAGCATGACCAGCGGCGCCAGGCGGGCCAGATCCTGGGCCTGGATGTCGGCCAGCACCCGGCCCATCGTCTGGCGATCGGCCAGCCCCACGCCCGGCATTTCCGCGATGGTGATCGCGCTGAGCCAGGCCAGGACCACCCAGTCGAGCCGCGACGCCGGGTAGAACAGCAGCACGCAAACGATCATCACGCTGTACCAGGCGTACTGATGGGGCCAGACGAGCAACCAGGCGAGGCTGACCGCGAGCGCCCCGCGGATGGCCGGGCGCCCGGCCCATCCGGCGGGTGACCCAGCGGCGGGTCCGGCAGGCGGTCCGGCGGGCAGGCGGCTCAGCGCGAGCAGCGCCACCGGGATCATCAGGCAGGCTGCCACCAGCACGACATGGTGCAGGCCGATGCCGAGCGGCCGGAAGAGCAGCCCGTAAAAGCCCTGCCCGAAGCCTGCCGAGGCGCGGGCGGCCAGTGCCCTGACCGCGGGCAGGCCGGCCACCGCATAGGAGGGCAGCAAGACCGCCGCGGCCGCCACGATGGCGGCCAACTGCCGACCGGGCCGGCCGCGCAGCGACCAGACGACCGCCAGCCCGAACAGCAAGTAGGCGATCTTGATGTCGGCCGCGGCGCCGACGCACAGGCCGGCCGCGAGCGCGGGCACCGGGGAGGAGCGGGCCGCTGGCCGGTCCGCGATCAGCAGCCCGGCCAGGCCGGCCGCCGCGGCCA
>JASHUI010000163.1:0-9141 GCA_030040095.1 Streptosporangiaceae bacterium
TCGCCAGCCGGAGCCCGGGACGCAACCGGTCCCGCAGCGCCAGCGCGTCGTCGATGGTGCGCAGGAACCGCTGCCGGCCGTCGCCCGGCAGTGCCACCGGGACGGCGCCGGTGGCCAGCACCAGCCGGTCGAACCGGATCTCGCCGCGGTCGGTGCGGAGCACGCCGTCGTCGAGCCCGGTCGCGGCCTCGCCCAGCCGCGCGCTCAGCTCGAGCGCGGCGATGTCATCGCGAAGCGTGGTGTCATCCAGGTGCCCGGTCATCAGCCGCTTGGACAGCGGCGGCCGGTCGTACGGCGGCCTGGCCTCGGCGCCCACCAGCGTGACCGCGCCGGCATACCCCCTGGCCCGCAGCTCCTCGGCGGTGCGCAGGCCGGCCAGCCCGCCGCCCACCACCACGATCCGCTCGAGGCCGGCCGTGCTCGCTCCGACCATGCCCGCCCCGACCGTGCTCGGACTCACGCGTCACCTCGCACCGGGCGCCTCGCCCGCCCCGGAAGGCTACTCTGGCGACCGTCCGCGCTGACCTTGTCACCGTCGGCTATCGGGTGGTCGATGACACACCGTTAGCCGCGCACGCGCCCGAAACCGCCCTTACACTGCTCCCGATGGATACCACCCTTTCCCGCCTGCACGCCGGGCAGTTGCTCGACGGTAGGTACCGGGTGGGCTCCTGGATCGCCCGCGGCGGCATGGCCACGGTCTACCTGGGCACCGACACCAAGCTCGACCGCACGGTGGCGCTCAAGGTCGCGCACGCGGAGCTGGCCGGCGATCCGGAGTTCGTCCGGCGGTTCATCGGCGAGGCGCGGTCGGTCGCCCGGCTGTCCAGCCCGAACGTGGTCGCGGTCTACGACCAGGGCTCCGACGGCGACCTGCTGTACCTGGTCATGGAGTACGTCCCGGGCCGGACGCTGCGGGAACTGCTGCGCGAGCGCGGCAGGCTGGCCCCGCGCGAGGCGCTCGACATCATCGGCGGAGTCCTGGGCGGCCTCGCCGCCGCGCACCAGGCCGGGATCATCCACCGGGATGTCAAGCCCGAGAACGTGCTGCTCGGCGACGGCGGCACGATCAAGGTCGCCGATTTCGGGCTGGCCAGGGCGGCCTCGCGGGCGAGCCACACCAAGACCGGAATGATCATCGGTACCGCCGCGTACCTGGCGCCGGAGCAGGTGTCCCGCAGCGTGTCCGATGCCCGCACCGACGTGTACGCGGCCGGGGTGATGCTGTTCGAGATGCTCACCGGCACCCAGCCGCACACCGGCGAGAACCCGCTCGCTGTCGCCCACAAGCATGTCAACGAGGTGGTGCCGGCCCCGTCCAGCGCGGTGCCCGACCTGCCGCCCTCGCTGGACGCGCTGGTGGCCCTGGCCACGAGCCGCGACCCGGAGCTGCGGCCGGCCGACGCCAGCCAGTTTCTGCGCGCGATCAGCGACGTCCGCCGCGGCATGCCGATCGCCGGCCACGCGTACTCCGCGGGGCAGATGCTCCCGGGCGCGCCGAATGAGGCGCTTCCGGCCGGAGCGGGGTTCCCGTGGTTCGACCAGGACGGCCAGGCGGCCGGTCCCGGCTACGCCCGTGAGCAGGTTCCCGGCTACGGCCTCGAGCAGGTCCCCGGCTACGGCCCGGGCCAGGGCGGCGGCTACGGCTCCGGCCAGGGCGACGGCTACGGCCCGGGCCAGGGCGGCGGCTACGGTCCCGGCCTGGGCGACGGCTACGGCCCCGGCCATGACGGCGGCTACGGTCCCATGCCGGGCGGCGGCTACGGCCCCATGCCGGGCAACGGCTACAGCCCGGTGCCCGCCGCCGAGTACGGCCAGGCGACCGCCCGGGACGGGATGAACCACACCCTGATCGTCCCGTCGGCCGGCCTGCCCGCCGACGGCATCCCGTACGGCGGCCTGCCGTACGGCGACGGCGACGGGCCGGACATGCGACGCCAGGCCGGGTACCGCAGGCTCCGCGAGCCGCTGCTGGGCCGCTGGCTGTTCAGCCGCAGGCTGGCCTACCTGGCGCTGACCGCGTGCGTGGCGGTGATCATCGGCGTGATCGCCTGGTGGGTGACCGACGGGCAGTACGTGACCGTGCCCCCGGTGCGCGCGATGGCGGCCAGCACCGCGCGCACCGAGCTGGAGAACCTCGGCTTCGGCGTGCAGTTCGGGCCGGGCCAGCACAACAACGTCATCGCCGCGGGCGACGTGATCAAGACGATCCCGGCGATCGGCTCGAGCGCCAAGCGCGGCGCGCTGGTGACCGTCATCGAGTCCACCGGCCCGGTCATGATCACCGTCCCGCAGGTGACCGGCCTGACCCAGGCCGCCGCGGAGACCGCGCTCAGGAAGGCCGGGCTGACCCCGGGCCAGGTGACGAGCGCCGCGTCGTCGACCATCGGCGCCGGCGTCGTGATCAGCACCGACCCCGTCGCCGAGACCTCCTGGCCGCAGGACAAGCCGGTCGGCATCACGGTCAGCGCCGGCCCGCCGCTGCCGAACTTCGTCGGCCAGCAGTTCCAGGCCGCCCAGGGGCAAGCGCAGCAGGGCGGCTACCAGCTGCAGGAGCAGAACGACTCCAACAGCAACCAGCCGGCCGGGACCATCGTGGGCCAGTCGCCGGCCCCTGGTACGCCGATCACCCAGGGCGAGGTCGTCACGGTCCAGGTCTCGAGCGGCCCGCAGATGGTCCCGATCCCCAACGTGGACGGGCTGAGCGTGGAGGCGGCCACCGCCGCGCTGCAGGCGGCCGGGTTCCAGGTCCAGGTCAACCAGGGCATCGGCAACACGGTGTCCGGCACCAACCCGTCCGGCCAGGCACCCAAGGGCAGCACGGTCACCATCAACGTGGGCTTCGTCTTCTAGGCCTGCCGCCCGCCGCGGTTCAGAGCGGCGGGCCCTCGCCCGGCCGTTCCTGGTAGGAGTACCGCTGCTCGCGCCACGGGTCCGCGCTGTTGTGGTAGCCGCGTTCCTCCCAGAACCCCCGACGGTCCCTGGTCAGGTACTCGATGGCGCGGACCCACTTGACGCTCTTCCAGGCGTAGCGGGAGGGCACCACCAGCCGCAGCGGGTGGCCGTGCTCCGGGGTCAGCTCCGCGCCGTCGCGATGGGTGGCGAGCAGGGTGTCGTCCGCCGCGAAATCGTCGATCCGCAGGTTGGCGCTGTACCCGAAGTCGGCCCAGACCATGACGTGGGTCACCGCGTCGGCCGGCGGCGCGGCGAGCAGGATCCCGGCCGCCGGAATGCCCTCCCAGGCGATGCCGCGGACGGTGAACTTGGTCACGCAGTGGAAGTCCGCCACCACCTGGCAGCGCGGCAGGGCGGCCAGCTCGGCCCAGCTCCACCGGTGCTCGGCCCCTGTCGCGGTGGCACCGAGCACGCGCAGGTCCCAGGTGTCCGGGTGGAACGAGGGGACCGGGCCGTAGTGCAGGACCGGCCAGCCCGCCTGTTCGTGCTGGCCCGGCGGCAGCGCCGACTCGGGCGGGACGGGCGACGGCTGCCACACCGCAGCTCCCGTCCGCGCGCCGCTCTCCGGATGCCTCATCTCCGGCCGCCCCGCTCCTTTCCGCCATCGTGGCCCCTTGCCGCGACGCACCCACCCTCGTCCTCAGGTGGAGCTATCTTGCCACCTCCGCCGCGGGGTCCGTCGCGCACCCGGCACCTGCCCGGCGCCGCGGCTGCGCTACGCTGCGCCTCGTGCGCCAGGAGTGCTTGATGTGCCGCGTCGGCCGGGCCCGCGGTCGCTGAACTGAACCTGACCGAGCGGGAGACCCGGCGGCGGTTCGCCAGCGTCGCCGTGGCCAGGCTGGCCACGGTGACCGAGACGGGCCGCCCGCACCTGGTCCCGATCACCTTCGCCGTGGACGGCGAGCGCATCTACACCGCCGTGGACGCCAAGCCCAAGACCACCACCGCGGGCCTGCGCCGGCTGCGCAACATCCGCGGCCGGCCAGAGGTCAGCGTGATCGCCGACCATTACGCCGACGACTGGGCCACCCTGTGGTGGGCCCGCGCCGACGGGACCGCCACGATCCTGGAGGATCCCGCGCTGATCGCGGCCCCGATAGCGCTGCTGGCCGCGCGCTACCCGCAGTACCGCGACCGGCCGCCCGGCGGGCCGGTGATCGCCATCCGGGTCACCCGCTGGACCGGCTGGGCCGCGTCGGCCCCGGGCCAGGGCCCGGACACGGTCGTGCCCGGGTCATAGGCCGGCGACGGCCGGGATCACCTCGTTGCCGATGATCTCAAGCGGGGTCACCGTCCAGACCCGCGCCACCGCGCCGATCGCGGCCTGGAATCCCATCTCGGCCATGGCGCCGAGCTGGTCGACCACCTGCCCGACCCGCTCGCCCCGCTCGCCCACATCGAACAGGAAGTAGCAGGTCTTGATGATCTCGTCGTAGTCGCGGCCCTCGGCGTCGCAGTGGCCGCGCAGCACGTCGAGCTTGCGGGCCAGGTCCGGGCCGGGAAACAGGTTGCACGCCTGGGCGTAGCGGGCCACCAGCCGCAGCGTCTTCCGCTCGCCCCCGCCGCCGATCATGATCGGCGGATGCGGCTGGGACAGGGCCTGCGGCGAGTTGAGCGGCCGCTCCAGCTGGTAGTAGCGGCCGGCGAACGGGCTCTGGTCGCCGCGCCACATCTGCAGGCAGATCTGCAGCGTCTCCTCCAGCCGCTCGAACCGCTCGGCGACCGGCGGGAAGTCGATGCCGAGGCCGCGCGACTCCTCCTCGTTCCAGGCCGCGCCGATCCCCAGCCAGGCCCGCCCGCCGGACAGCACGTCCAGGGTGGTGACGATCTTGGCCAGGATGCCGGGGTGCCGGTAGATAGCCCCGGTCACCAGGGTCAGCAGCCTGGCCCGGGACGTGCAGCCGGCCAGGTAGCCCAGCGTGGTGTAGGCCTCGAGCATCTCGTGGTCGGCCGGTCCGACCACCGCGATCTGGAAGAAGTGATCCATCACGGCGATGAAGTCGAAGCCGGCCTGGTCGGCGGTCCGGCCCACGGTGGCCAGGTCGCGGCCGAGCATGCCAGGCCCGCCCGGCCAGGTGTAGTCGGGGATCTGCAATCCAATCTGCACGCGGTCACCTCCGCCGCAGAGCTTGCCACATCGTGGTCGCCCGGGAACCCTGAAGGCCGCTGTGAAGTCAAGAGTTAAGGAGGGAACTTGGGCTTTGTTTTCCTATAGTTTTGTACTGATCTAACGTGGCGCTGATCGACTCGACTCTTCCCGTGTCCTTCCCTTCGTGGAGACCGCGATGCAGATAGGCCGCCGTGCGGGCGTCGTCCTCGGCTCGGTTTCGGCTGCCGTCGCCACCATGGCCGCGGGCCTGCCGGCCCAGGCGGCCGGCACTCCATGGCAGATCGCCGCGACGGTGCACTACGGGCCGGCCGACTACGCCTCCGGGTACACGGCCGTCATCGCCCCGGCCAAGAACGACGCGTGGGCATTCGGCGGCACCAATCCCGGTGGCACCAGCACCCCGACCGCCGAACGCTGGGACGGCAAGCGGTGGCAGGCCTGGCCGCTGCCGTCCGGGCTCAGCGGCTTCATCGTGGCCGCGTCCGCCTCGTCGCCCGATAACGTCTGGGCGGTCGGCGACGGGTACGCGCTGCGCTGGAACGGCAGCACGTGGACCGTGGCCAACACCTGGAGCCAGGGAGGCCAGACCACCTCCGTCGTCGCGATCGCGCCAGCCGACGTCTGGGTCTTCGGCTCCTCCACCTTCAGCGGCGTGCCCGGCCTCGGCGGCTGGCACTTCACCGGCCGGAACTGGATCCGGGCCACCGGGATCGCCGCGACGATCTACCGGGCCAGCGCGGTCTCCCGGCACGACATCTGGGCCATCACGGTCAGCCCGGACGGCGGCTCGGTGGTCCGTTACGACGGCTACGCCTGGGAGCGCGTGGCCGCCGCCGACGCGGCCCTGGCGGGCACCCAGCTTGACGACGTCCTCGCGGTCTCCCCGGACAACGTGTGGGTGTCCGGCATCTCCCCGCTGGACGGGGCCGACGCGCACCTGGTGCTGGCCCACTGGAACGGCATCCAATGGAAGCGGTTCGTCTCGCCCTGGCCGATTCAGCTGCCGGAGCGTTTCGCGACCGACGGCGCGCACGGGATCTGGATCCCGGCGGTGACCGGGGGCGACGAACCCGCGACCTGGATCCTGCACCTGTCCGAGGCCGGCATCTGGAACCGCATCCGCATCGCCGTCGGCTGGCCCCAGATCGGCGTCGGCGTCGGCGACCTGGCCCTCATCCCCGGGACCACGACGCTGTGGGGCAGCGGCGGCCTGCTGACGGCCGTCGGCGGCGACGCCGCGATCTGGGAGCACGGGGTGCCCGGCATCCGCCTGGCCGTCAGAGACCGCCGGACCGACCCGCGGCGCGCGGGCGGGCACGACCGGCTGATGACCGCGGGCAACGGCGACGTCGTGCGGGTCTTCCTGACGGTCGGCCACGGGGTGCTGCGGGTCCTGCTGACGGTCAGGCCGTGCCGCGCCCCCGACCGCGCCCCCGGCTCGGTGTGGCTGCCCCGGGACCCGGCACACCTCCGGGCTCCTTTGTCCACCCCGAGGCTGAGCGTTACGGACTGAATCAGGATCGGCCGGAGGCGGCCTCGCGAACCGGCGTGTGCTCCTGAGCCGCCGCCGCCAGCTCTTCCGCCAGGTCGTCGGCGTCCAGCCGGGCCTCGATCCGGCGCAGGTCCTCGATCCGGGCCCGGGTCTCGACCTGACGCGGGGTCAGCAGCGAGCAGCAGTCCTGATCGCGCAGCTCGGAGATGTGGAGGGTGGCGATCCGGCGCGCCTCGGCCATGATCTCGGTCTTGTCCAGGCCGATGAGCGGGCGCAGGATCGGCAGCGCGACCGCGTCGTCCAGCGCGGTGATGTTGGCCAGCGTCTGGCTGCTGACCTGGCCCAGCGAGTCGCCGGTGACCAGGGCCGCCGCGTGCAGCCGCCGGGCCAGCGCCTCGCCGGTCTTGAGCATCAGCCGCCGCTGGGCCATGATCTGCAGCCGCCCCGCGCCGACGGTGGCCAGCCGCTGCTGGGTCCGGCCGAACGCCACCACGAACAGCCGCGATCCGCCCTGGAACTTGTCCAGCTCGCGCACCAGGCCGTAGGCCTTGTACACCGACTCCGGCCCGGTCAGCGGCATGCCGGAGAAATGCAGGAAGGAGCAGCGCAGGCCGCGGCGCATCATCCGGTAGGCGGCCACCGGGGAGTCGATGCCGCCCGACATCAGCACCAGGGACCGGCCGCTCATGCCCACCGGCAGCCCGCCCTGGCCCGGCAGCCCCTGGGTGAACACGAACACCTCGGACTGGTCCACCTCGACGAACACCGTGATGTCCGGGCGGGACAGGTTGACCGGGCAGCCGTGGGCTTGCTGGATCCGCGTGCCGATCAGCGTGGCGAGCTGGGACGAGGTGACCGGGAAGCGCTTGTCGCGGCGCCTGGCCCGGACCGCGAACGTGCCGCTGCACCCGGCGGTCAGCTGCACCGCGGCCGCGGCGGCCGCCTCCGGGTCCTTGGCCACCCGCACCGCACGGCAGACCCGGGACAGGCCCATCATGTTGCCCATGCGCTCGGCCATCAGGTCGGCCGCGGCCTCCATCGTCCCGGCCTCCCCCGGCCGGGTCGCGAGCAGCACGATCACGCCCTCGCGCTGCCAGAGCTGCACCGCCACGCCGAGGTCGCGTACGGCGCGGCGGATGTTCTCGTGCAGCAGCCTCTCGAACTGCTGCCGGTTCTTGCCCTTGAGCACGATCTCGCCGAGCTTCAGCAGCACGCACGGCTCGTGCGGCGCGGCCTCGGCCACGGCGGGACGGGAGGTTAGGGGCAGCGCGGACATCCCTACAGTCTGCCAGCATCGAGGCGGCCGGCGTTCGCTCCGGCGCGGCAGATCAGTAACGTGAGGGATCTGCGAACCAGCCGCGGACGAGGAGGGCCGGCCGTGACGCCGATACCGGACATCTTGCTGAACAACGGGCGCACGATCCCGCAGTTCGGGTTCGGCGTGTTCACGGTCCCGCCCGCCGAGACCGCGCAGGCCGTGACCACCGCCCTGCGGGCCGGTTACCGGCACGTCGACACCGCGCAGATGTACGGCAACGAGAAGGAGGTCGGCCAGGCCATCCGGGAGGCCGGGGTGGACCGGGCCGGCGTGTTCGTCACCAGCAAGCTGGAGAACGCCAGCCACCGGCCCGACGATGCCCGCCGGGCGTTCGACCGGACGCTGGGCGCGCTGGGTTCCGACTACGTCGACCTGTTCCTGATCCACTGGCCGCTGCCCACCCGGTACGACGGCGACTACGTGTCGACCTGGCGGACCCTGGAGGAGTTCTATCGCGACGGCCGGGCCCGCTCGATCGGCGTCTCGAACTTCCAGCCGCACCACATCCGGCGGCTGCACGAGGAGGCCGAGGTTCCCCCGGCGGTGAACCAGATCGAGGTCCACCCGTACCTGACCCAGACCGAGGTCCGGGCGTTCTGCGGGCAGCACCAGATCGCCGTGGAGGCGTGGTCGCCGCTGGCGAAGGGGCGGGTCCTCGGCGACCCGACGATCGACTCGATCGCCCGCCGGGTGGGCAAGACCCCGGCCCAGGTGGTCCTGCGCTGGCACATCGAGCGCGGCGACATCGCGTTCCCCAGGTCGGTCACCCCCGCCCGGATCAGGGAAAACATCGACATCTTCGACTTCGAGCTGTCCGGCGAGGACGTCGAGGCGATCACCGCGCTGAACCGGAACGAACGGACCGGGCCCGACCCGGACACGTTCGACCTGATCTGAGGCGCGGGCCGGGCGGGACCGGCAGGGCCCGCGCTGGCCGGATCCGGCGTACCCGCGGCAAATCTCTTGCCAAGGCCGGCGCGGCTTGCCATCCTCGGTGGCGTGACGATGCCGCCCTGGCCGTCGGGGGCCGCCTGGATCGACGGGCGGTACTGCCCGGTCGAGGACGCGAAGATCTCGGTACTGGACCTGGGCGTCACCCGCTCGGACGCCGCCTACGACGTGGTGCACGTCTGGGGCCAGCGGTTCTACCGCCTGGACGATCACCTGGACCGGTTTGCCGCCAGCATGGCCCGGCTACGGCTGGACCCCGGGCACGACCGCGCCGGGCTGGAGGCCATCCTGCACGGCTGCGTCCGCCTGGCCGGC
>JASHUI010000164.1:0-4038 GCA_030040095.1 Streptosporangiaceae bacterium
GCCCAGGGCACCACGTTCATCGCCAGCGGAGCCGGGAACGGCCCGAAGTCGCCCACCGCCCCGCGCAGGTCGCCGGCCCGCTGGCCCACGGTCCGGCTGCCCGCGACCTTCTCCAGCTGGGCGTAGAGCGTGTCGGCGCCGGCCTGGCCGGCGCCGGAGGCGGCCTGGTAGGACGCCACCACCAGCTCCCGCAGCCCGAACGCGCTATGCAGCGAGCCGACGGCCACGATCATGGCGAGCGTGGTGCAGTTCGGCACCGAGATGATCCCCTTGGGCCTGATCGCGGCCTGGCCCGGGTTGACCTCGGGCACGACCAGCGGAACCTGGTCGTCCATGCGGAACGCGCCGGACTTGTCGATCACCACCGCGCCGCGGGCCGCCGCCACGGGGGCCCACTCCCTGGACACGGCGTCGGGGACGTCGAACATGGCCAGGTCGACGCCGTCGAAGACCTCCGGGGTGAGCGCGCGGACCTCGACCTCCTGGCCGCGGACCCGCAACCGCCGGCCCGCCGAGCGCGGCGAGGCCACCAGCCTGATCTCGCCCCACACATCGTCCCTGGTGGACACCACGTCGATCATCACGGTGCCGACGGCGCCGGTGGCGCCGACGATGGCCAGCGTCGGCTTGCGCCCGGTGCCAGGTCCGTCGCCGCGCCCGGAGCCGCGCGAGTCGTCGCGTTCCATTACCGACCGGTCCCTCCGTACACGACCGCCTCCTCCTGGTCTGACCCCAGGTCGAACGCCCGGTGCGCGGCTTCGACCGCCACCGCCACGTCGCTCTCGTCCACGACAACCGAGATCCTGATCTCGGATGTCGAGATCATCTCGATGTTCACCCCGGCGTCGGCCAGGGCCCCGAAGAACGTGGCGCTCACCCCGGGGTGGGAGCGCATCCCGGCGCCGATCAGCGAGATCTTGCCGATCCGGTCGTCGTAGAGGATCGACTCGAAGCCCACCTCGCTCTGCACCCCGCCGAGCGCCGTCACCGCCGCCTGCCCCTCCTCACGCGGCAGCGTGAACGAGATGTCGGTCCGGCCGGTCGCGGCGGCCGAGACGTTCTGCACGATCATGTCGATGTTGATCCCGGATGCGGCGATGACCCGGAAGATCCGGGCCGCCTCGCCGACCTTGTCCGGCACTCCCACCACGGTGATCTTGGCCTCGCCCCGGTCGTCGGCCACGCCGGAGATGATCGCCTGCTCCATCGTCTCGTCCGTCTCTCTGTCGGGGATCCGGCCGGATTCGCTGACCCAGGTCCCTGGTCGGTTGCTGAACGAGGAGCGCACGTGGATCGGTATGGAGTAGCGCCTGGCGTATTCCACGCACCGCAGCATCAGGACCTTCGTCCCGCACGCCGCCATCTCCAGCATCTCCTCGTAGCTGATCCTCGGGGTGCGCCGCGCACTGGGCACGATCCTCGGGTCGGCGGTGAAGACGCCGTCCACGTCGGTAAAGATCTCGCACACGTCGGCCCCGAGCGCGGCGGCGAGCGCGACCGCGGTCGTGTCGGAGCCGCCGCGGCCGAGCGTGGTGATGTCCTTGCCCTGCTGGGACACGCCCTGGAACCCGGCCACGATCGGTATCGCGCCCTGGTCGAGCGCGCTGCGGATCCGTCCGGGCGTCACGTCGATGATGCGGGCCTTGCCGTGCGCCGAGTCGGTGATCACGCCGGCCTGAGACCCGGTGAACGAGCGCCCCTCGAGGCCGAGGTTCGCGATCGCCATCGCGAGCAGCGCCATCGAGATCCGCTCGCCCGCGGTCAGCAGCATGTCGAGCTCGCGGCCCGGCGGCAGCGGCGTCACCTGGTTGGCCAGGTCAACCAGCTCGTCGGTGGTGTCGCCCATGGCGGACACCACGACGACCACCGAGTGCCCGGCCTTGCGAGTGGCCACGATCCGCTGTGCCACGCGCTTGATGCCGTCGGCGTCCGCAACCGAAGACCCGCCGTACTTCTGTACTACAAGAGCCACGGTTGGGCCACTCCTCCCGTGTGCCTGGTCCAGCCGGGCCGCCCGCCATCGAGTGTATCCGGCTCCGGCCAGACGCACCGAGCGCAATTCCCGCCGTCGGCCCGCCCGTCACCCCCCGTCCGGCTCCTCCGCGACGTCCAGCCGGGCGTGCGCGACGACGGCGTGCAGCGCCCGCAGCGCCGCGCCGCCGTGTGTCCCCCAGTGGTTCACGTACGAGTACTGCCACCACCACAGCGCCTCGGCCGCCCGCCCGGCCTGGTAGTGCTGCAGCCCGTGGATCAGGTCGGCGGCCACGGCGGCGAGGTCATCGGAGAGCCGGAACGGCGTGGCCTTGGTGTCCTGGTAGGGGTCGAACAGCTCGGCGTACTCGTCGCAGTCGCTCAGCCGCTCGGCCAGGCCGGTCCGCAGTGCGTCCAGGTCGGGATCGGCGCCCACGTCGGGTTCCCAGTTTCCGGCCGGGATGATGTCCTGGCTCGCCCCGAGTTGCGCCCCCGCCAGCAGGATCTGGGCCACCTCGAGCAGCAGTAGCGGGACCGTCTCGTTCTTGCCCTCTCCGTTGGCCAGCGCGGTCACGCCGTCCAGGAAGTTTTGGGCATGCCGTGCGATGCTCTCGGCAAGCGGCCGCCAGTCCTCGCCCGGCTCACTAGACATCCAGCAGCCTCCGTCCTTCGAACGCCCGGCCGAGCGTGACCTCATCGGCGTACTCAAGCTCGCCGCCGACCGGCAAGCCGCTGGCGGGCCTGGTCACCCGCAGCCCCATCGGCTTGACCAGCCGGGCCAGGTACGCGGCGGTGGCCTCGCCTTCGAGATTGGGGTCGGTGGCCAGGATCAGCTCGGTGACCGTCCCGTCGGCCAGGCGGGTCATCAGCTGGGATATCCGCAGTTCATCAGGACCGATCCCGTCGATCGGGCTGATCGCGCCGCCGAGCACATGGTAACGGCCTCGGAACTCGCGGATTTTCTCGATCGCCGCGACGTCCTTGGGCTCCTCGACCACGCAGATCACCGTCGGGTCGCGGCGCGGATCCCGGCAGATGCGGCACTCCTCTTCCTGCGCGACGTTCCCGCAGGTGCGGCAGAACTTGACCCGCTCCAGCACCTCGAGCAGCGCCGAGGCGAGCCGGCGCACGTCCTCGGGATCGGTGGTAACCAGGTGGAACGCGATGCGCTGGGCGCCCTTCGGCCCGACGCCGGGCAGCAAGCCGAGTTCGTCGATGAGGTCCTGGATGACGCCTTCGTACACCTCAGGGCCTCCCGCCCACCGCCTCGGTCTCGGTCACCCGTTCTCCGGCGCCCCGCCGAGCCCGGGCATCCCGGGGAATCCCGGCAGTCCTCCCTCGCCTGTGCCGCCAAGGCCGGCGGCGAACGGCCCCATCTTCTCCTGCTGCAGGTCGCTGGCGGCGTCGTAGGCGTCCCGGACCGCGGCCAGCACCAGGTCCGCGATGGTCTGCGCCGTCTCCTCAGGGTCGGCCGCATCGATCGCCCCGGCACTGATCGTGACGTCCACCAGCTCGCCCTGCCCGTTGACCACGACCTTCACCAGCCCGCCTCCGGCGGTGCCCTCCACCTCGGCGTCGGCCAGTTCCTGCTGCGCGGTCATGAGCTGGCTCTGCATCTGCTGCGCGGCGGCGAGCAGCTGCTGCATGTCGAACTGGCCGCTGGGGTCCACGTTCTGTCCCATCGCTCATCGGCTTCCGGTACCTGTCGCTCCGAGCCTACGGCCTGTCGCAGTCGCGGGGTACCACCGCACGGCACCGGTGACGCTTCCTTGGATCCAGAACGCGAACGCCTCGGGCCGACCTGGGCCTCAGTCGCCCCCGATCTCCTCGATGACCTGGCCGCCGAGCGCGTGCTGAATCAGGTCCATCCCGGTCAGCGCGTTCGGGTCCGGCTCGTCGTCGGCCTCGTCGGCATAGGCCTGGCCGGCCCCGCCGTCGCCCGCCTGACCGCGGCGGGGACCTCTGGTCGCGGCCCGGTCGGCCGTCTCCCGTGCGGCCCGGCGGGCGCCGGAGCGTTCCTGGGCCCGTCCGGCCGCCCTGGTCTCGCCTGGACCGGCGCCGTTCTCC
>JASHUI010000165.1:0-3980 GCA_030040095.1 Streptosporangiaceae bacterium
GTGAGCCGGGCGGCGAATTTTGCGGCCGGCCATGGTGGGCGTAGCTCAGTTGGTTAGAGCGCCAGGTTGTGGTCCTGGATGTCGTGGGTTCGAATCCCATCGCTCACCCCACATGAAAGCGCAGGTCAGAGCCCGGTTTCGTGATCATGACCGGGGCTCGCGCTTGCTCGATGGCGGGTGTGGGCCGGGTCCGCTGAGCGTGTCGGCAGCCAGACTGACGCCACCGGCTGGCCGGGCGGGCGGAGTGTGCTAGCCCTCACGATTAAAGATCGCTAGCCGTGCTTACAGGCCCTTGGACCTCAGGTAGTCCGCAAGGAGTTCGACGCCGACATCACGTCCGAACCCGGCAACCTGGCTGACGAACATCTTGAGCTGTTGCTTTGCACTGGACTTGGTCGCTGGTGGTGCGGCTGAGTCCTCAAGTTCGTAAACCGCTGACTGCATGGTAGCCGCCGCCTGGCCGCCAAATCTCTCGATGAATGCCAGAAGTTTCTTGGCTTCCAGCCCGAGGTGGATAGTTCCCTGAACGTTCTGGATGATCGTACTTTCAATAGTGTTGATGATCTGCGGGTTGTTGATGACGGTGACGGGCGCCGTCGAGTGGGTGTTCCACGGCGAGGCAAGCAGCGCTAGCGATTCCGGGGCTGTCGGGCCTGGGACGTAATTCTCTATCAGAGCATTGATCTGACTTGTCGGTATGCTTCGCAAGTCCACTCCGCTTTCCAGAAGTTGTTCTTCCAGGAGCTGCCGGATGCTCAGCATCCGCTGCTCCCGTTCGTGTCGCAAGTCGATCTGCAGTCGCTGCACTTCTTTGCCAAACCGGGCCACGAGCTTAACACTGGAAGTTCGGTCAATTCCTGCTGAGGTAAGCACGTGGGTTGCGGCTGAGGTGTCCTCGGAGCAGAGTGTCAGGAAGTCGGAGAAGCTGTCGAACTCTGCGTTCAACTTTGCCTGAGTTACCGCAGCGTCTACGAAGAACTCATACATCTCACCAGAGGCTGTATGGTATCCAGACTGACGCACACCGTAGCCGCGAGTCATAGTGAGCCATTCGCGGAAGAGAGACAGCAGCCTGCTCGCCTCGGTGGCATAAAGACGTGCCGACGGAATGTAGACGCGCAGGAGAAGATTCTCCCGATCGCTCTCTTCGCTATCGGGAGCGCCCGCCCTGGCCTGGCCGTGGAAAGACGCTGTCTTGGCGTCTGTTAGAACATAGGGCCGAACTTTGATTCGATCGACTTGCTGGCGTACGCGAATTAGAGCCAATTCCCATTGATCTTGTTGCCAGCGAGCGCGGATCCTGAGAGCAAGCAGCAAATTATGCAATTCCGATGGTTGAGGCAGGAGTCGGGCATTCAAGAAGTCGCGCACCATCTCCGGGCTCATGTTGGCCTCGAGCGCGAGCTTAGGTATGGTCATGTTCAAATAGCTGCGCAGTTCATCGAGCGCCCCGCCGAATTCCTCCATCGTGTTGAGAGAACCTGGACTAGAGATGTCGTCAGGCGGAGGCTCGTACGTCATCGCGGCTCCCGGGGTGCGGGTAAATTTCCTTCTGCCCGCCGTCCGGCCGGCTCGCGTTCGAGACTTATCATACTGAATCAGGCCTTTTGGGTGGGGTCGTATCGGCGCTTAAGTTCGGACAAGCTGGCGCTGAACTCCGCTGCCCGCGCGGCAACTCAAGCGCGGCGGTAGATGCGGTGATCCGGGGACGCATGAACGACCATGACCCAGGAACTGCTCAGCTACAACCACCCAACCTCGGCCCGGACCCCGGGCACCGAGCCGTTCAGCCGACGAAGATGCGGCGGCCGGTGACCATGCGCGGCGTCAGGCAGACCTGACGGACCCTGACCCCTCCGGCCCATGGCTCCACGGCGGCGGCCTCGTCCGCCATGTCGGTGACCGCGGCCCGGCCCCGCAGCAGGACGCTCCACCCCTCGCTTTGCGCGTCATCGATGTGATCGACCTCGAAGCTCGCCGGGCAGCCCCCGGCGCCCTGGCCGACCGTGCTGTCAAGAAGGCTTCCCCGCCTGGTCCGCAAGACCAGCCCGCGGTCCCGGACGATGTAGTTCAGCGGGTGCACGTGCGGCAGGTTGTCCGGCTCGGCCAGGAAGGCGATGCGGCCGACACCGTGGTCATCGAGCAGGCGCCAGCACTCCGGCTCCGTCAGCACGTCGAGGCTGGGTTGGCGGCCCGAGAATCCCGGCGGCACGTCGGCGTCCGAGCCCAGCAGCGAGTAGTCAGGCAGGTCGAGAGCGTACGCCAGGCGCAGCACGATCTCGGCCCGCACCGAGGTCGGCTTCTCCTCTATATAGGCAACGACCGGTTCGTTGAGCCCGGCCCGGTCCGCAACCTCGGCCCTGGTCAGGCCGAGTTCCTCGCGCCGGTGGCGCACCCGCCGCCCGAGATCTCCCGATTGGTTCCCCAAGGCATCCACCGCTGCTCCCCCCTTGCTGCCAGCGGCCGCCGCCAACGGCGGCGGCGCGCCACGAGCCCAGCCGTCCCCGAGATCAGGGTCTCAAGGCCCCTACCCGGCCGGGTGGCTCCTCACCCGCGCGGCATCCCCGGACCCCCGTCGATGGTTGATCGGATCGGCGTTCGCGACTTGGATGTAACGTGCCCACGGCGCGCGCGTGCGGCCGAGGGAGACAGGCACGACCGGTCCCCGGGCCGGCCCGAGATCGGGCACCACGGTTGGAGGCTGTCATCGCGTTAAAGGCAGTGATCCTGGTCGAAGGGGCGAGCGACCGTGCCGCGCTGGAGGCGCTGGCCGACCGGCGCGGCCGCCGCCTGGCCGCCGAGGGGATCTGCGTCATGGCCATGGGCGGCGCGACGAACATCGGCCGCTTCCTGGACCGGTTCGGGCCGCGCGGACTCGACCTCAGGCTGGCCGGCCTGTGTGACGCCGGCGAAGAGAGCTGCTTTCGCCGCGCTCTCGAAGGCGCCGGGCTGGGCCGCGGCCTGTCCCGCGCCGACATGAA
Organism: Streptosporangiaceae bacterium; assembly: GCA_030040095.1. Lineage (GTDB taxonomy): Bacteria > Actinomycetota > Actinomycetes > Streptosporangiales > Streptosporangiaceae > JASHPR01. The sequence goes on from JASHUI010000165.1 coordinate 2,982, forward strand.
CGCCCTGGGCTTTCACGTGTGCGTCGCCGACCTGGAGGACGAGTTGATCCGGGCGCTGGGCACCGCGGCGGTCCTGCGCGTCATTCAGGCCCAGGGCGAGCTCCGGTCTTTCCGCATCCTGCAGCAGCAGCCCGCGCAGCGCCGGCAAGGCACCGAGCGGCAGCTGCACCGGTTCATGGGGACCCGGTCCGGCCGGAAGAGCCGGTACGCGCGCCTGCTCACGGCCGCGCTGGACCGCGACCAGGTCCCCCGGCCGCTGGACCGGGTACTCGCCCACGTCTGAGGGGGTCATGCTCCGGCTGCTGGCCAGCCCAACTCGGCCTCGCCCCGCGGCGCACGCACCAGGAGGCCGCCGCCGACCAGGGAGCCAGTATCGGACGTGCCCGAAACCCGAATTGCGCCGACCGATATCCGATCAAGCCCGAAGGCCGGTGGCAGGGCCGCCCGAGACCTTCTGCGTGGCCGGGCAATCAGGGCATATCGGGGCACGTTCAGCTTCCAGTGATCTTGGTTCCGGGCCGCTGAATAGTGTCGACGGTCCGGCGCTGCTCAAACAACGACAGCGACGGCGCCGTCCACACTAACGCCGATTTTCACAAAGCGAATCGTCCCCCAGTGTGGTCAGTCGTATAGGTAGCGGAGGGTCCGGCCCTCCCACCAGGGGACGGTGATGGTGTCGGGCAGGCTGGCCTGGCGCAGGATGGGTGAGTAGGTGCGCCGGGCGAGCCGGATGGTGGTCTGCCCGTGGTGGTTCTCGATGATGCCGCCGGTGTTGAGGAAGCGCCGCTGCAGGGTGTCGGGGGTGGCCGCGTGGTAGCCGGGCAGGCGGCGGCGCAGCGCGGCGCAGAGTGTGTGGGCCAGGACGGACAGGACGACGTCGAGGTCGACGTTGAGCGGGACCGCGCCGGCGAGCGCGTCCAGGCTGAATGACTGGATGGCCTCGGCGAGGCGCTGCTCGATGTTCATCCGGCGGGCGTAGGAGCCGATGACTTGCCGGGC
>JASHUI010000166.1:0-4796 GCA_030040095.1 Streptosporangiaceae bacterium
CCCGGCCGGCCAGCGCAGGGAGGCCAGCGCCGCCCCGCCGAGCAGCGCGGCCGCGGGCGCGCAGAACAGCACGTAGCGGAACGTGTACACCGGCGAGGCATAGGAGATGGCGATCAGCACCGCCGGCGGCAGCACCAGCCAGGGCAGGCACAGGGCGAACAACCCGGGCGGCCAGGCCGAACGCACCGCCTCCCGGCCCTGGCCCCAGGTCAGCAGCAGCCCGATCCCGGCGGCCAGGCACAGGGCCAGCACCATCGACGCCGGCCCGATGAGCTTGCGCAGCCCCTCGACGCTGCCGGCCAGCGGCGGCGTGGCCAGCCAGCTCAGGGTGCCGCGCTGCGCGAAGCCGAGCGCGAGCACCGGACTGGCGATCACGAACGCGCCGGCTGCCCCGGCCAGCCAGGCCGCGGCCAGCGACCGGCCGGACCGGCCAGACGAGCCAGACCAGCCGGCCCTCCAGCCCGCCCGGTGCCAGGCCAGGGCCACCGTGATCGCGTGCGCGCCGACGAGCAGCAGGCTGAACACGTTCAGCAGGCCCATGACGCCCAGGCACACGGCATAGCCGGCCAGCCAGCCCCGCCGCGGCCCGCCGGTCGTCATCGCGCGCACCAGCAGGTAGCTCCCGGCGCAGGCCAGGGCGGTGACGAACGCGTACTCCCGCGCGTCCTGAGCGTAGAGGCTGATCTGCGGCAACAGAGCGAACAGCAGCCCCGCCGCCAGCCCGGCCCCCGGGGACACCAGCCGCCGTCCGAGCGCCGCCACCGCCGCCGCGGCGCAGGCCATGGCCAGCACCGAGGGGAGCCTGGTCGCCACCTCGCCCGGGCCGCCGAGCCGCACCACGGCCCAGATGACCATGTAGTAGACGCCGTGCACCGCGTCGACGTGCCCCATCATCCGCAGCAACTGGCCGAACGGCCGTTGCACGGCGGTCATGGTGGCCGCCTCGTCGCGCCAGTACGAGGGCCCGGTGATCCCCCACAGCCCCAGGGCCAGCATGACGGCCGAGGGCAGGAACCAGGCCCAGGCCGGCCCGGCATCGTAGGCGGCCGCGCCGGATCCCGGCCGGCCGGCGGCTGCCTGGGCACGCCACCCGAGGACGGCGCGTCCGGCCGGCGGCGTCATAACCTCCCCTGCGGGCTCACTCCTCGATCAGCCGCCCCTCGGCTGCGCATAGAGGAAAAGCCAGATGTCGCTGGTCCTCCAGGCGCCAATCAGGCGGAAGTGCAGGCCGTTGAGAATCACCAGCGGCGTCGGGTGGCCGTACTCCACCACCCAGACCCGGGATACCCGGGTCAGCCGCTGCCGTACCACCGGATCGGGCAGGAACGTGCCGATCAGCGTGGCGGACTGGATCGGCGACTTGGCCTGGGCCACCGGGATCAGGTCGCGGATCCCGTACGGGTAGGCCTGCGCGAAGTTCTCCGCCTTGAACTCCAGGACGGCGTCCCCCGGCCGCCGGTTCACGGCGACGATCCTGTCCGCCTGCCTGACGTTGTCCCCGTGCCCGTCGGGGCCGCGCACGGCCCGCTGGGTGGGCACCCCCAGCAGGGCGATCACCACGAGCGCGGCGGGGCCGGCCACCCAGCCCAGCGCCGAGAGCGCCGCGCCGACCAGCAGCGCGATCGCGGGAAGGCACAGCAGCACATAGCGCAGCGTGTACAGCGGGGTGACCAGCGAGCCGATCAGCAGGATCGCCGGCGGCAGGACCAGCCACGGCAGGCACAGCGCCGGCAACGACCCGGGCCAGGCGGCCCGCAGCCGCTCCCGCCCGGCGATCGCGCTGACCACGATCCCGGCCGCGACGGCCAGGGCGACCGCGTCGGCCATGGTCGCCGGGCCGATCAGGGCGCGCAGGCCCTTGACCGCGCCGGACCCGGGCGGGCTGAGCCAGGACAACGTCCCCTTCTGGACGTAGCCGAGCACCAGCACCGGGCTGGCCAGCACCACCCCGGCCGCCGCGGCGGCGAGCCAGCCGAGCGCCAGCGACCGGGCGTCCTCGTCTTGCGCCCGCAGGAACCGCAGCGCCACCGTCACCGCGTGCGCCGGGATCAGCAGCAGGCCGAAGATGTCCACGATGCCCAGCGCGCCCAGGCAGACCGCGTACCAGGCCAGCCAGCGGTAGCGCGGCCCGGAGCCGTCCTCGTCCATGGCCCGCACCAGCAGGTAGCTGGCCAGGGCCGCGAGCGCGACCACGATCGCGTACGGCCTCGCGTCCTGCCCGTACAGGCTGACCTCGGGCAGGATCGCGAACACCAGGCCCGAGGCGAGCCCGGCCCGTGGCGAGACCAGCCGCCGGCCGAGCGCGGCCACGGCGGCCGCCGCGCAGGCCATCGCGGCCGCCGACGGCAGCCTGGTCACCAGCTCGCCGGTGCCGAAGAGCTGCACCATCACCCAGATCAGCAGGTAGTAGGCGCCGTGCACGGCGTCGATGTTCCCCAGCGTGTGCAGCAGGTTGCCGAGCGGGCGCTGGGCCGCGGACAGGGTGGCGGCCTCGTCGCGCCAGTACGAGGCCCCGCCGATTCCCCACAGCATGATCACAAACGTGACCAGCGGCGGGATCGCCATCATCCAGACCGGGCCCGCCTGAAAGCCCGCCCGCCGGCCCTGCCCGCCCGCCACCCGCCGGCCGGCAGCCCGGTCACCGGAGACGACGGGCGGAGTGCTGGGCGAGGTCACGGCTCGATGCCTTCCAACCAGGGCCTTCCGGCCCGGGGCCCGTCCGCCGGGCCCGGGCCGCTGCGGTCTGTAAGACACTATGCAACCCGCGGCGCCGGCGGGGCACACTCGGCCCCGACGGTCGGCACCGGCGTCAGCGCCCGGGTATGACCCGAACGTCCGGGCCCGGCGTCAGCTGCCGCGGATCGCCCGCAGCGACTCCCGCAACGACCCCATCGTGGCCAGGACCGCGGACGGCTCGTAGCCGCAGTGCGCCATGCAGTTCGCGCACCGGGGGTCCCTGCCGCGCCCGTAGGCGTCCCAGTCGGTGGTCTCGATCAGCTCCCGGTAGGTCCTGGTGTACCCGTCGGCCATCAGGTAGCACGGCCGCTGCCAGCCGAGCAGCGAGTACGAGGGGATGCCCCAGGCGGTGCAGCCGAAGTCGGTCTTGCCCTCCAGGAAGTCCAGGAACAGCGGCGTGTGGTTGAGCCGCCAGCGCCTGCGGTTCCCGTCCCCGAACGCCTTGCGGAACAGCTCCCTGGTCTCGGTGACGCCCAGGAAGTGCTCCTGGTCCGGCGCCTTCTCGTAGGCGTAGGCCGGGGAGATCTGCATCTGGTCGATGCCGAGATCGTCGTTGAGATAGTTGAGCACGTCGATCACGTTCTGCGGCGTGTCGGTGTTGAAGAACGTGGTGTTGGTGTTCACCGTGAAGCCGCGCCGCTTGGCGTCCTTGATGGCGGCGACCGCCTCGTCGAACACGCCCTCCTTGCACACCGACTCGTCGTGCCGCTCGCGCAGCCCGTCGATGTGAACCACCCAGCTGAAATAGGGCGAGGGCGTAAATTTCTCGATCTTCTTGGGCATCAGCAGCGCGTTCGTGCAGAGGAAGACGAACTTCTTGCGCGCGATGAGCTGGCGGACGATCTCGTCGATCTGCGGGTGCATGAGCGGCTCGCCGCCGGCGATCGACACCATCGGCGCGCCGCACTCCTCGATCGCGCCGATGGCCTGCTCGACCGGCATGCGCTGCTTCAGCACGTCGTGCGGCTGCTGGATCTTGCCGCAGCCCGCGCACTTGAGGTTGCACGCGAACAGCGGCTCGAGCTCGACCAGCAACGGGTACTTGTCGCGGCGGCGCAGCTTCTGCTGCAGCAGGTAGCTACCCACGCGCAGGCTCTGTCGCAACGGCATAGGCATCTAATGCTTCAACTCCTTGGGGAGCCCGAACCGGATGGATTCTGTGGCGACCACGCGCTCGCTGACCTCGACCGTTCCGAGGCCGGCCAGCGCGTCGATGATCTGGCCGACCACCGCGGGAGGCGCGGACGCTCCCGCGGTGAGCCCCACGACGCGGGCTCCGGTCAGCCAGTCGAGCTCGATGTCCTCGGGCCCGTCGATCAGGTACGCGGGCGTCCCGGCCCGCTCGGCGACCTCCACCAGCCGCTTCGAGTTCGACGAGTTGGCCGACCCCGCCACCAGCAGCACGTCGGATTCGCCGGATATCGCGCGCACGGCGAGCTGCCGGTTGGTCGTGGCGTAGCAGATGTCGTCGCTGCCGGGCCTGCGGGCCGCCGGGAACCGCTCGATCAGCGCGCCGGCGATGTCGCCGGCCTCCTCGGCCGACAGCGTGGTCTGCATCAGGAGGGCGACCTTGCCCGGGTCCCGCGGCTGGAGCCTAGTCACGTCGTCGACGGTCTCGACCAGCGTCACGGCCCCGGGCGCCTCGCCGATCGTGCCCTCGACCTCCTCGTGCCCGGCGTGCCCGATCAGCGCCACCTGGTAGCCGTCGGCCGCGAACCTGCGGGCCTCGACGTGCACCTTGGACACCAGCGGGCAGGTCGCGTCGATGGCCCGCAGGCCGCGCTCGGCGGCGTCGCGCCGCACCTCGGGCGACACGCCGTGCGCGGAGAACACCACGATCGCGCCGTCGGGGACCTGGTCCAGCTCGTCCACGAAGATCGCCCCGCGGCCCTCCAGGTCGTCCACCACCACCTTGTTGTGCACGATCTGCTTGCGCACGTAGACCGGGGGGCCGTGCCGGTCGAGCACCCGCTCGACGATCTCGATGGCCCGCTCCACCCCGGCGCAGAACGACCTCGGCCCGGCCAGCAGCACCCTCCGCGGCGCGCACGCCGCCGCCC
>JASHUI010000167.1:0-5235 GCA_030040095.1 Streptosporangiaceae bacterium
GGCCGGCCGGGACGGCGGGGTCTGGGCCGCAGGAACCCGCGTCGCCGTCCGACCTGGGCCGCGCCGACCTGGGCCGAACCGGCCTGGACCGCGCCGACCTGGGCCGGGCCGTGGCCACGGTCCTCGGCCTGGTGCTGAGCTTCAGCCTGCTGGTGCTGGCCGGCTCGGAGGTTCTGTCGCTGCTGCACCTGCCGCAGGACTCGCTGCGGGACGCGGGCATCGCGCTGCTGGCCCTGGTCGGGCTCGGCTACCTGATCCCGCCGGTGGGCGTGCTGCTCGAGCGGCCGTTCGCCAGGCTGGGGGGGCGCCGGCCAAGCGGCCGGGCCGGCGGTTTCGTGCTGGGCCTGGGCCTCGGCCTGGTGTACGTGCCGTGCGCCGGGCCGATCCTGGCCGCGATCACGGTGGTCGGGGCGACCCATCGGGTGGGCCTGACCGCCGTCATCCTCACCGCGGCGTTCGCCGTCGGGACCGCGGTCCCTCTGCTCGCGATCGCCCTGGCCGGCGGCCAGCTCACCGGCCGGATCGCCTCGGTCCGGCGGCGCGCGCCCCTGGTCCGGCAGGCGGGCGGTGCTCTGCTCATCGCCATCGCCGTGGCCATCGCGGCCAACGCGTTCACCGGGCTGCAGCGCGACATCCCGAGCTACTCCGACGCGCTGCAGGGCTCGGCCAGCATTCGCGACCAGCTCAACGGGATCACCGGGGCCCGGCATACCAGCCTCACCAGCTGCCCCTCGACCGCGTCGCTGGTGAGCTGCGGCCCGGCCCCGAACTTCACCGGGATCACCGCGTGGCTGAACACCCCGGGCGGAAGGCCGCTCTCGATCACGCAGCTGCGCGGCAAGGTGGTGCTGGTCGACTTCTGGACCTACTCGTGCATCAACTGCCAGCGGACCCTGCCGCACGTCGAGGCGTGGTACCGGGACTACGCCAAGGACGGGTTCGTCGTCGTCGGCGTGCACACCCCGGAGTTCGCGTTCGAGCACGTGGTCTCGAACGTGCGGTCCCAGGCCGCGGCGCTCGGCGTGCGCTACCCGGTCGCCATCGACGACAACTATGCGACCTGGAACGCCTACGACAACGAGTACTGGCCGGCCGACTACCTGATCGACGCCCAGGGCAACGTGCGTCACGTCAACTTCGGCGAGGGCGACTACTCGACCACCGAGCAGCTGATCCGCCAGCTGCTGCGGGCCGCCCATCCCGGCCGCGCGCTCCCGCCGCCGACCGACGTACCGAACCTGACCCCGACCGGCGAGATGAGCCCGGAGACCTACGTCGGCTACGAGCGGGCACAGTACCTGGACCCGGCCAGCGAGGTGGTGCCGAACACTCCGGCCGTGTACCGCTTCCCGTCCTCGCTGCCGCTCGGCGCGCTCGGGCTGTCCGGTACCTGGACCGACAACGCCGAGGAAGCGACGGCCGGCCCCGGAGCCCAGATGGAGCTGGGCTTCCTCGCCAAGGACGTGTACCTGGTGATCGGCGGCTCCGGCACGCTCAGCGTCACCGAGAACGGCCTGCTCCTGCAGACGATCAAGATCTCCGGAATACCACGGCTCTACACCCTGTACCAGGCAAGCTCGGAAACGTCGGGCGTGCTGCAGCTGAGCGCCTCCCCCGGCGTCCAGGCCTACGACTTCACGTTCGGCTGACCCCGCCACCCGGGCGTCCCCGGCGCGGGCCCGGACCGGCAGGGGTCAGAGCCGGAACACGCGCTCGGCGATCGTCTGGAAGAAGGCCTTCTTCTCTTCCGGGCTGAGCGGCAGCTCGTCCTGCACGGTCACCTCGTCGGCCACGTACTGGTACGGGTAGTCCATCGCGTACAGGACCCGGTCGCCGCCCAGCACCTCCCGGGTAAACATGATCGCGGGTGCCCAGGCCATGCCGCTGCTGGTGACCCACACATTGCGGCGCAGGTAGTCGCTCGGCCGCGCCTCGAGTTCCCGCATGCACGGGTACCGCCGCGCGCGAACCGTGGCCGCGTGCATGTAATCCACGCGGCTTAGCCAGAACGGCAACGCCTCGCCGAGATGGCCCACAACGAGCCTGAGACGTGGGAACCGGTCAAAAACCCCGGCCACGATCATGCGGAGCAGGTGCAGCCCGGTCTCGACGCCGAACCCGAAGATCGCGCCGTCAAGCCCGGCGTCGAGCAGCGGGCCGATCAGGCCCCGGGACGGGGTGTTCGGGTGCAGGTAGATCGGGGTGTCCAGGGCCTGCGCCGCCTCGAAGATGGGCCAGAACTTCGGGTCGTCCAGGTACTCGTCGTGGGTGTGCGAGTTGAGGATCACGCCCTTGAAGCCGAGGCTGCGCGCGCCGCGCTCGATCTCCGCCGCCGCGCGCCTGGCGTCCTGCGGCGCGATCGCGGTCAGGCCGTAGAACCGGTCGGGGCGGCGGCGGCACGCCTCGGCCAGCTGGTCGTTGGCCTGCGCGGCCATGGCCGACCCCCGGTCGGCGTCGAAGATCTGCGGGCCGGGGGCGGTCAGCGAGATGATCTGGCGGTCGATGCCGGCCGCGTCCATGTCGGCCAGGCGGCGCTCGCCGAGGTCGACCAGGCGCTCGCGAAGCAGCCTGGGCCGCTCGGCGTCGCTGGTCAGGTAGAAGCCCCACAGGCTGCGGAACCCGGGGTCGTCGACCGACCCGGAGTCCAGCATCTCGCGCCACGCGGCCAGGATCTCCGGCGTCGCGAACGCCTCCTCGGTGGCGATCCGCAGGTAGCCGGGGTCATCCGCGGGCACGCGCCACGACCTCCTGGCCGAGCAGGCGTACCTGGTCCAGGTAGTCCACGTCGTAGATGTGGAAGTAGACGGTGTCGATGCCGGCCTGCGCGAGCTGCTCCAGGCGGTCGAGGACGTCGCCGGGCACGCCGACCACGCCGGCGCTCAGCAGCCGGGCGCCCGCCTCGCCGAGGAACTCCTTCCGCCGCTCGGCCTCGGCCTTGGTCGCGGCGCAGCACACCGGGAGGGTGGTCGACAGCCGGATCGCGGCCGGGTCCCGGCCGTGCTCGGCGACCACCCGCCGGAAGTAGGCGAACCGCTCCGGCAGGCCGGCGCCGAGCCCGAGGCCGGTGTTGAACTCGTCGGCGAACCGGGCCGCCAGCGCCGGGGTGCGACGCGGCCCGCCGCCGCCGATGATGATCCGCGGGCCCCGCCTCGCGCCCGGTCCGGCGGCGAGGTCATGCGCGGTGGCCGGGAAGTTCCGGCACTCCTCGAGCCGGAAGTGCTTGCCGGCGAAGCTGAAGCTCGCCCCGGGCGGCGTGGACCACAGCCCGGTGATCACGCTGAGCGCCTCCTCCAGCCGGTCGAAACGCTCGCCAGTGGCCGGGAACGGGATGCCGAACGCCTGGTGCTCCCGCTCGTACCAGCCGGTCCCGATGCCGAGCTCGACCCGGCCCCCGCTCATCGCGTCCACCGTCGCCACCTCGATCGCGAGCTGGGCGGGATAGCGGAACGTGCCGGCGGTCATCAGCGTCCCGAGCGTGACGCGGCTGGTCTGGATGGCCAGGCCCGCCAGCGTGGTCCAGGAGTCGGTAGGCCTGAGGGCGGGCTCGTTCGGTTCGATGCCCAGGTAGTGGTCGGAGCGGAAGAACGCGTCGAAGCCCGCCTCCTCGGTGGCCCGGGCCAGGGCGAGTATCTGGTCGTAGGTCGCGCCGTAGCGTGGCTCCAGCAGCACGCGCAGTCTCATGACCGTCTCCTTAGCGGGGGCCGTCAGGTTGGTCGCGGTCCAGCCGGTGGCCTCGGCCGGCCGCGGCGCTGGCCAGCGTCACGTCGCGGCGCCGTTCGACCGGGACCGAGGTGCCCGACCAGAGGCCGAAGACCCGCACGACCATGGAGATCGCGGCGTTCCGCGCCCCGGCCACCAGCAGCGGCACGTGCTGGCGGGAGGGCAGGATGCGGGAGAAGCCGTCGTCGGCGGCCGCCGTGTCCGCCGCGAACCGGACGCCGTTCTCGTTGACGCCGTCCTTGCCCGCCCGGCGCAGCCCGGCCTGCGTCCGGCCGCAGTGCTCGATCAGCCAGTCCTTGACGTCGTCCTTGGCGAACCCCGCGGCGGCCAGCAGCTGGGCGTGCTCGGGGCAGAACACCACCCCGCACGAGGTGTCCCGGAAGATCAGCGCGCCGGTCCGGGAGATCGTGTCGGCGAAATCCCACAGCACCTGCTCGGGGTCCTGGGTATGCCGGTTGTCCACGAACTCGCAGGTGCGCAGCAGCGTCGCGGACACCGCGCTGGTCCCGGCGGGCTGGCCGGCCTCGGCCGCGAGCGGCTCCCACGGGCTCTCTTCCTCGTTCTCCGCGATGCAGATCGACCAGCGTCCGGGCAGGCCCTGGGTGGCCTGCTCCAGCACCTGAGGCCTGATGCCGAACGCGTTCCTGACGATCAGCCCTACCGCCCTGGCCACCGTGGCGTTGGCCCGGAATCCCGGGCCGAACGCGCCGCCCGCGGCGTTGAAGCCCAGCTCGCCGCGCACGGGCCCGTTCACCACGATCAGCGGCGCCGGGCCGCTGGTGCTCTGGAACCCGCCGCCGCGGGCGGCGCGGTCGAGCATCAGCGCCTCGAAGGCGGCCAGGACCACCGGGAAGTACTCGGGCCTGCAGCCGGCCATGGCCGCGTTGATCGCGGCCAGCTCGACCGTGCACTCCCGGCCGACCTGCTCCAGCGAGCCGATGATCTCCTGCGGACCGCGGCCGGTCTGGGCCAGGAACCGGTCGAGCAGCGGCTGCGAGACCGGGACCAACGGCAGCCCGTCGGACCAGTCCTGCTCGTAGCAGTACTCGATGGCCAGCTGCGCGAGGTCGGGATCGAGCCGGGCGGACCCCGACATCAGGACGGGCCGGGCGCGGAGACGAGCAGCCCGACCACGTCCGCCAGCACCGCCTCGGCCCGGTCGCGCACCTGGCCCGGGGTCAGCACCGCGACCGGATGCGGCGTGGTCGCGTACTGATAGCCAGGCGCGCCGCGCAGCACGGCGATCGCGTCCGCGCTGCCCCGGAAGGCGTCGCTGCAGATCACGGCGGCTGGCGTGCCGCGGCCCTCGAGCAGCACGCCGTCGGTGACCGCCGACGCGCTGCAGGACCCGCAGTCCCCGATCCCGGTGATCACCACGTCGCACTCGGTGGTCAGCTCCTTGAGCAGGCCCTCGGGCGCGGGCTGGGCGAAGTTCACCTTGGTCCGGGCCAGCACGCTGGCGGCGCCGTACCGCTCGACCAGCAGCCGGCCCACCTCCTCCAGGAAGAGGTCGGC
>JASHUI010000168.1:0-5103 GCA_030040095.1 Streptosporangiaceae bacterium
CGGGAGTGGGCCGAGCGGCTTCGCGCCGCCGCGCCCGACGACCGGGCGCGCGGGTTCGTCACCCGGCTGGCCGTCGAGCCGTTGCGGGTGCCGCGTTCGGACGGGGAGGCGGACGCCCGGTATGCCGATTCGGTCCTGGCACGGGTCGAGGAGCTGTCGGTGAGCAGGGAGATCGCGCGGATCAAGTCGCGGCTGCAGCGAATGAACCCCGTCGACGAGCAGGTCGCCTACAACCGGATGTTCGGGGATCTCGTGGCGCTGGAGCAGCGCAAGAAGGCGCTGCACGATCGCTCGGGCGGCGCGCTGTAACCGTCGGCCGCCGAGTCGGTCGCCCGGGCACGCCCAACCGTCAAGACAACCGTCAAGGCGACTGCAAGGGCGGCATCAAGGCCAGGCGGGCACGCTGAAGGCGCGGTTGCGGTCCGGGGAAGCGCGGACCGGCCAGGTGATGCCCCGGGAGGCCAGGCGTGGAATCGAGACAGGGCCGGATCGTGCCGGCCTGGGCCCTGCGAGGCATGGTCCTACGGCCGTGACCGTACTGACCCAGGCCGTGTCCCGGTGGTGCGCGGCTGACCAGGTGCCGAACTGGCCGTTATCGGCGAACCCGTTCGCCACCAGGGACTGGACGCTGGCGTGGCGGAACGTGCGGACGGAGGCTGTCCGCGCCACCCGGATCCTGCACGTCACCGCGGACGGCGAGAGCTGCGTCGCAGCGCTCCACCTGGTCGGCCAGTCACCGGCCTGGTCCGCCTTCGAGGCCGAGGCGGGCGTGCCGCCGGTCTGGCCGGGCCCGGTGGTCTACGCGCCGACGCCGTACGCCACCTACGGCGGCTTTGGCTCGTCGTGCCCGGCAGTCATCAGGGAGGTCATAGCGCAGGGGCTCTGCTGGGCCCGGGAAGCCGGAGCGTGCGCGTTCGTCGCGCCCGGCCTGCGCGCCGACCAGGCGCGGCAATGGGGGAACGCCGCCCCGTCCGGCGCCGCGGTTCGCACGACCGGCAGCCACGAGGCGCCGGTGCGGGGTTCGATGGCCGCCTTCCAGGCGGCCATCCCCAGCCACCGGGCCCGCAAGGAGTTCGGCCGCGCCTGGCGGCGCGGCCGGGACGCGGGCCTGCGTCTGGGCGTCCTGCCGGGTGCCGAGATGGGGCGCGTTATTTCCGACTTCACCGATCTGGCGTCGGCCGCCGCGCATCGGCACGGCACCCCGCTGTACGGCCCGGACGTGATACGGGCCGTCGCCAGCGTCCCCGGCGCCGTGCTCCTGGCCGCCTGGCACCGGTCACGGCTGGCCGGGGGGTTCCTGTGCCTGCGGCATGACCGGGTCCTGTACCTGTGGGCGGCCGGGCTTGACTACGAGCGCCTGCACGACCTGCACACGTACGGATGGCTGCTGGCGGAGGCCGTCCGGTATGCGGCGGCCTGGGGCGCGGTCACGATCGACGCCGGCCGGGGGAACTACACCGTCAAGCGGCGACTGGGGTTCACGCAGGTACCGCTGTACGCGCTGTGCTATCTGGCCGGCGACGATCCTGAGATCGCGGCGGCCCTGGCCGGGATGGGGCGGCGGATAGCCGCGGGAAGCCCGGCCGCCGAGGATGCAGCCGCGCCGGGAAGCCTGCGATGACCTCCGCGGCGTGCCGGTGGCGGGCGCGGACGTTCGGCGGCCTGCCCCCGGCGTTCTGGCGCGTCGGCGCGGTGCTCGCCGTCGGCAGGTCCGGCGTGTACGTCCAGCTTTTCCTCGGGTACTACCTGGCCAGGTCGCTGGGCCTGTCCGCCGGCCAGGTGAGCGTGGTGCTGGCCGCATGGGGCGCCGGCTGGGCCGCCGGGACACCCCTGGGAGGCTGGCTGGCCGACCGGGTCGGCGCGCGGGCTGTGATCACCGGCGGCAACGTGATCGCGGCGGTGGCGTACCTCGGCGCCGGCATGGCCCGCGGCTTGCCCGCGCTGGTGGTGACCGCCGGCATCGTCGGGCTGGCGCAGGACGCGTGGCGGCCCGCGGTCATGGCCGTGATCGCGGGCGCCGCGTCCGGCGGCACACAGCGGAAACGCTGTCTCACCCTGGCCTGGTGGCTGGTGCAGGTGACCGGGGTGTTCGCGGCGCTGACCGGGGGTCTCATCGGCGCTGCCGCCGGGCTGCGGTGGTTGTTTGCCGCGAACGCCGCTGCTGCGCTGGGAGCCGCGCTGGCGGCCCGGGTGCTTGTCCCGCGCGACGTGCGCTCCCCCCGGCCGGCCCCCGGCGCCTGGGTGGGCGACCCGCTGCTGCTGGGCTTCACGGCGCTGACCGTGACCGCGCTGGCCGTGGAAGCGCAGTCGATGGTCGCGCTCCCGGTCAGGTTCGCCGGCACCGGCATCCCGCCCCTCGCCACCGGGCTGATCGTCGCGGTCAACCCGTTGACGTGCGCGGTCGTGCAGCCGCTGGTGCAAGGCTGGCTCGTCCGCCTCCCTTCGCTCCGGCTGTGCGCGGCGGGCATGGCGCTGACCGGCGCGGGCATCGCGATCACCGGCTCCGGTCATGGCCTGCCGTGGTTCGCCGCGACGTCAGTCATCTGGGTGCTGGGCGAGATCGCGTTACTGGGGGCCGGGTCAGCGGTCGTCGCGTCGATCGCCCCGCCGGGCCGCGTGGGCAGCTATCTCGGCCTGTGGCAGGCCAGCATGGGCCTGGCCGTGGTCACTGCCGCCGCGGCGGGCGCCGCTCTCATCCACGTCGGCGGCCTTCACCTGCTGTGGGTTTCGTGCGCTGGCGCGGGGCTGGCCTCAGCGGCCGGCTGTGCGTGCCTGGCGGGCCCGGTCGCGGCGCGGTCTGCCCGCCTCGCCGGCGGGGAGCGCCAGGTCGCCAACCGCCGGGGCAGGCAAGCCGCGGCGGCGGCGGCTTTCACGCAGCGTGGTCGGCCGACTCCGCCGGGGCAGCGCGCTGTAGCCGCAGTGTGCACAGATGATGCCAATCGCGTTACTAGCGCCAAGGTGACAATAATGAATCGGCGCAACTCCTGATTCCTGACGCACACTTGTCTGCATGAGCCTTACGGTTCTGCCCCCCGTTGACCAGGTAACTGATCTAGTTGCTCGGGCCAGGGCGCGCGGAACCGTGGCAATGGCCGACCTCACTGCCGCCTTCGACCGCTGCGATCTGCCGGCCGACGCCGTCGAGGGCGTGCTCCGCCTGCTGGCGGACGAGGGCGTCGAGATCATCGAGGCCCCGCAGGAGGATCCGGAAGAGCTGCGAAACGGCGCTCCGGCGGACGGCGCCCGGCGGGCGGTCACCGGGGACCTGGTCCGGATCTACCTGCGGGAGATCGGCCGGGTGCCATTGCTGACGGCCCAGGACGAGGTCGACCTGGCCAAAGCGATCGAGGCCGGGCTGTTCGCCGAGGAGAAGCTGCACGGCGGCCGCCAGTCGCCCGACGGCCGGGTCCCGGGGCGCAACGGCGCCAAGCTGGCCGAGCTGGCCATGCTCGCCGCCGAAGGGATGCGGGCCAAGCAGCGGCTGATCGAGGCCAACCTGCGGCTGGTGGTGTCGATAGCCAAGCGGTACATCGGGCGCGGCCTGGTCTTCCTTGACCTGATCCAGGAGGGGAACCTCGGCCTGATCCGCGCGGTGGAGAAGTTCGACTACACCAAGGGCTACAAGTTCTCCACCTACGCCACCTGGTGGATCCGGCAGGCGATCACCCGGGCCATCGCCGACCAGGCCCGGACGATCCGGATCCCGGTGCACATGGTCGAGACGATCAACAAGATGGCCCGGATCCAGCGCCAGCTGCACCAGGACCTTGGCCGCGAGGCCACCCCCGGCGAGATCGCGGTGGAGATGGGGCTGACGGCCGACCGGGTGGCCGAGATCCAGCGGATCGCGCAGGAGCCGGTGTCGCTACAGTCGCCGATCGGCGAAGAAGACTCCGACCTGGGCGACTTCATCGAGGACGCCGACGCGGTGGTGCCCATGGAGGCGGCGGCGTTCATCATGCTTCAGGATCAGCTGGAACAGGTTCTGGACAACCTGACGATCCGCGAGCAGCGGATCATCCAGCTGCGGTTCGGCCTGACCGACGGGCACCCGCGAACGCTGGAAGAGGTCGGCCGGGAATTCGGCGTGACCCGCGAGCGGATCCGCCAGATCGAGTCCAAGACGCTCGCCAAGCTCCGACATCCGAGCCGGGCGCAGATGCTCCGCGAGTACCTGGCCTGACCGCGCTACTCGCGGGCGAACGAACGATCGTCAGCGGGTTGCGCGCTGCCCTGGCCATCCGAGGGCCGCGAGTTCCCGTTCCGGTGCCGCAGGCCGGGAATGTGGCCGGCGGCCTTGCTCTCTGACATCTTCTGCATCCGGTCGTGCACTTCGCTGCTGACCTTCTGCCGTGCCGTCTTGGCCAGGCCGGCGGCCTGGGCCTGGACCGCGCCCGCCGCCTGCTGTGCGGCCGGGCTGTCGACCACGCGGCGGCCGAGTCGCACGATCTGCTCGTAGCGCTCGCGTCCCGCCCGCGCGCCGAGCACAAAGCCGGCGGCCAGGCCGCCGAGGAACGTGATTCGATACCAGTGCATCTGGGGCCTCTCCCGAGGAGTCATCCCGCCGTCGGCGCGGCGCCGGGCCTGCGATGTGCGGCCGTCCCGCGCTAGGCTGACTTCCCGATCATGCCCAGCCGAAACGCTTGTTATGCGCGGCCTGAGGCCTGTGCGGCGGGACCCGGCAGCGACGCCCCGCCGGTACGCTACCCTTGTGCCCGCGGCGCGGAAGCGGCCGGGCACCCGGCCCGCTCCCGGCGGCCACACGATCCCGCGTAGCTCAATCGGCAGAGCGTCCGGCTGTTAACCGGCAGGTTATAGGTTCGAGTCCTATCGCGGGAGCCACCAGAATCTCAACGCGTCAGCCCTCCTGCCTGCGGAAACGCAGGAAGCGAGGAAACCGGCATGGCGCAGGCCGCACCCGCGATCTTCAAGATCCCCACAAAATCCCCACAACCGACTCGTGGCAAGGCCGCCCGCCTCGCCGGGCGGGCGAAGGCCAGCCGCCCGGCACCCGGACGGATACTCGCGAACGGGACCGCCGCTCGGCCACCCGGGGCGGCGGCGAGGTCTTCGATCCGGAGCACGGCATCACGGTGTACCCGG
>JASHUI010000014.1:0-3276 GCA_030040095.1 Streptosporangiaceae bacterium
TGATTTTGTGGCGTGGTCGGGGGGGCTGGACGCGGCGGCGGCGGCGGGGTTCTGGCGGGAGCGGCTGGCGGGGGTGGGGGCGGCGGCGCCGGTGGGGGTGGAGCGGGTCACCGGCCGGTCCGGGATAGGTGAGCACCGGGTGCGGTCGAGCGCACAGCAGCCCTCGATCGGCGAGTTCGCGCGCCGGCACCGGGTGACGGTGAACACGGTGGTGCAGGGCGCGTGGGCGGTGTTGCTGGCCACTTACGGCGGGACCGATGACGTGGTGTTCGGGGTGACCACGTCGGGGCGGGGTGAGCAGCTGGCCGGGATGGCGTCGATGGTGGGGCTGCTGATCAACACCACGCCGGCCCGGGTGGTGGTGGACCGGGACGCGCCGGTGGCGGGGTGGCTGCGGCGGCTGCAGAGCGAGCAGGCCCGGGCGCGCGAGTTCGAGCAGACGCCGCTGGTGCAGATCCAGGCGGCCGCCGGCGTCCCCGCCGGGCAGCCCCTGTTCACCACCGTGTTCGTGTTCGAGAACTACCCCGCGGAGGCCCTGGATCCGGCCCGGACCGGCGGCCTGCGCGTGAGCGAGAACCTCAGCCGCAGCGACGCCAGTTACCCCCTGATCATCAACGTCGGTCTGAGGACGCAGCTCAGCATCGCGCTCGCCTACGATCGGGCCCGGTTCGATGACGCCACGGTCGAGCGGATGGCCGCCCACCTGGCAACCCTGCTGGAGTGCATCGCCGCCGACCCGGGCCAGGCGGTCGGCGACCTGTCGGTGCTGAGCGCCGAGGAGCGTCACCAGCTTCTGGTCGCCTGGAACGACACGTCCGTCGCGGTGCCCGAGGCGGGCGGGGTACACGAGCTGATCGCCGGCCGGGCGTCCGAGTGGCCGGACGCGGTCGCCGTGACCCACAGCCCGGCCTGCCTGACCTACGGCGCGCTGATGATGCGGGCGGCGAGGCTGGCGGGCTATCTACGGGGCTCTGGAGTAGGAGCGGAAACAATCGTCGCGCTGTGCCTGGACCGCGGCGCCGACATGATCGCGGCCATGCTCGCCGTGTGGCAAACCGGGGCCGCCTACCTGCCGCTGGACCCCGAGTTCCCTCCCGAGCGGCTGGCGTTCATGCTGGCCGACAGCGGCGCGAGCGTGCTGATCGGGACGACGGCCATCATCGATGACCTGCCGGCCGGGCGCACGCCCGTGATCGCGCTGGACGACGCGGTGACGGCGGAAGCAGTGGCGCTCGCTCCTCCCGCGGAACCGGTACCGGTGGCGCCGCAGCAGCTGGCATACGTGATGTACACGTCGGGATCCACGGGACTCCCGAAGGGAGTCCAGGTCACGCACGGCGGGGTGGTCAACTACTCCGCCTGGGCGGCCGCGACGTACCTCATGGACGCCGGACAGGGCGCGCCGCTGCACGGCTCTCTCGCCTTCGACCTGACCGTCACGAGCATCCTGGTGCCGCTGCTGACCGGATCGGCCGTGGTGGTGGCGCGGGACGGGGCGGACGGGCTGGCCGAGGTGCTGCGTGAGCGGGGCGGGTTCGGCCTCGTGAAGGTGGTGCCCGGGCATCTGCCCCTGTTGCACGAGCTGGTGCCCGCACGCCGGCTGGCCGAGGCGACCCACCGGATCGTGGTCGGGGGCGAGGCACTGACCGGGGCGGCGGTGAGGTCGTGGCTGGACACCGTCCCGGGGTCGGCCGTCGTCAACGAGTACGGGCCGACCGAGACCGTGGTCGGATGCTGCGCCTTCGAGGTAGCCGCCGGGCAGGAGGTACCGGAGTCGGTCCCGATCGGCGCGCCGATCGCCAACACGCGGGTCTACGTGCTGGACGCGCACCTCGGCCTGGCGCCGACCGGGGTGGCAGCCGAGCTGTGGGTCGGCGGTGCCGGACTGGCGCGAGGATACCGGAAGCGGCCCGCCCTGACCGCGGAGCGGTTCGTGGCCGACCCGTTCGCCGCCGACGGGTCCCGGGTATACCGAACCGGGGACCGGGCCCGCTGGCGGGCCGACGGACAGCTCGAGTTCCTCGGCCGCCTCGACGATCAGCTCAAGATCCGCGGCTTCCGGGTGGAGCCGGGAGAGGTCGAGGCGGTCCTGACCGCCCATCCCGCGATTCGCTCGGCGGTCGCGACCGCGGCCGGCGAAGGCCAGGAGCGGCGGCTCGTGGCCTACCTGGTGCCGGCCGACCCGGGCACCGGGCTGCCGCCCGCCGCCGACCTGACGGCATTCGCCGGGCAGCGGCTGCCGGCGTTCATGGTTCCCGCGGTGTTCACCGAGCTGGCCGACCTGCCGCTGACGGCGAGCGGGAAGGTGGACCGGGCCGCCCTGCCCGCGCCCGATGGCGGGCAGCCGGAGCCCGCCGAGGGGACCGGCGCGCCGGCCACGCCGGCGCAGGAGCTGCTGGCCGGGATCTGGGCTCAGGTGCTGGGCCTGGACCGGGTCGCCGCGAGCGACAGCTTCTTCGAGCTGGGCGGGCACTCGCTGCTGGCGACCCGGGTGATCTCGCGGATCCGGGCCGTGTTCGGGGTCGAGGTGGCGCTGGCGGCGCTGTTCGACCACCCGACGGTGGCCGGCCTGGCGTCGGTGATCGAGGATTCGGCGTCGAGGGCGGCGCCGCCGCCGGTGACCGCGGTGAGCCGGGACCGGGCGCTGCCGCTGTCGTTCGCGCAGCAGCGGCTCTGGTTCATCGACCAGTTCGACCCCGGGTCGATCGAGCACAACACGCGAATGGCCGACCGGCTGGACGGAGAGCTCGACCCCCGCGCGCTGGGCGCGGCGCTCTCGGCGGTGGTGGCGCGGCATGAGGTGCTGCGGACGCGGCTGGTGGCCGGGAGCGACGGGGTGGCGTACCAGGTGATCGACCCGCCGTCGGAACTGGCGTTGCCGGTGGCCGACGTCTCGGCGGCGGCGGGCCGGCTGAGGCTGGCGCAGGCGCTGGCCACGGCGGACGCGCTGGCGCCATTCGACCTGGCGGCGGGGCCGCTGATCCGCGCCCTGCTGATCCGGCTGGCGCATGACGATCACATTTTGACGCTGTCGGTGCACCATGTGGCCTTCGACGAATGGTCGGCCGGGATAGTCCGTCGTGAGCTGGCGGTGCTGTATCCCGCGCTGCGAGCCGGCCGGGCGGCGCAGGACGTGCTGCCGCCGCTGCCGGTGCAGTACGCGGACTTCGCGGTGTGGCAGCGGGAGTGGCTGTCCGGGGAGGTGCTGGAGGCCCAGCTGGCGTACTGGCGTGAGCAGCTGGCGGGGCTGCCTGCGGCGGAGCTGCCGGCCGACCG
>JASHUI010000169.1:0-3239 GCA_030040095.1 Streptosporangiaceae bacterium
TGCTGATCGACCTGCAGGAGAGCCGGCTGGCGCTAGGCCGCGAGCTGGGCGCCCAGCAGACCTACCGGTGGCAGGATCCCGGCGAGACGGTCGCGTTCGCCCGCGCGTGGGCGGGCCCGGCCGGGCCGCCGGTGGCGTTCGACGCCACCGGCGCGGCGGCCGCGACGGCGGCGATGGTCGCGATGGTCGCCTCGGCCGGCCGCGCGGTGCAGGTGGGAATGTCGAACGAGGAGGCGCCGATCAGGGTCGGCAGCCTGACCGAGAAGGAGCTCGACCTGCTCGGGGTGAGCTGCTGCGGCCACGAGGAGTTCGCCGACGCGGTGGCCGTGGTGGAGCGCAACGCGCCGGCGCTCGGCCGCCTGGTCAGCCACGAGTTCAGCCTGGACCGGGCGCCAGAGGCGATCCGCTTCGCCATCAGCAACCCGGCGAAGGTCATGAAGGTGGTGATCAAGGGATGAACAGGCTGAAAATCCTTTGGCCCGATGCCAGAATCTAAGCGCGCCGCGGCCAACGGCCCTGGCAGGGCGGGCAAGCTGAGCGCGAGACACAGGAAGGCAGGAACAAGCGAGAGATGAGCATCCTGGGTACCCGCGTGGTGCGCACCGAGGATCCGCGGCTGCTGACCGCGGGCGGCACCTATGTCGATGACCTGCGAGTGCCCGAGCTCGCCGACGCGGCGCGGGTCACGTTCGTGCGCAGCCCCATGGCGCACGCGAGGATAACCGGCATGGACGCCGACGCGGCCCGTCAGGCTCCGGGCGTGCTCGCGGTGCTGACCATCCAGGACATGGACGACCTGGCGCCCCCGCCGCCCCCCGAGCCGGGCAGCGAGATCAACGAGGCGGTGCCGCTGCCGATCGGCGGCCTGTGGTCGGAGCCGCTGCTGGCGGTGGACCGGGTCAGGTACGTCGGCGAGCCGGTCGCGATGGTCATCACCGGCGACAGCTACCAGGGCGAGGACGCGGCCGAGCTGGTCAGCGTGGACTACGAGCCGCTGCCCGCGGTGATCGGCATCGGCGGCGCGTTCGAGGGCCGGGCGCTGCTGTTCGACGGCACCGACTCGAATGTCCCGGTGACGTCCGGTGAGGCCACGGACGACGCCATCTTCGACGAGTGCGACGCCGTGGTCGAGCGGACGATCGTGAACCAGCGGCTCGCCCCGATGCCGATGGAGGGGCGCGCCGCCGCCGCCCGCTTCGAGGGCGGCAAGCTGACCTACTGGGTGAGCACGCAGAACGCCCAGATCACCCGGTTCATCCTGGCCGGCGCGCTCGGCATGGACCCGGCCACGATCCGGGTGATCGCCCCGGACGTGGGCGGCGGGTTCGGCGCCAAGGTCGGCATCGACCGGGACGCGATCCTGGTCGCCTGGGCGGCCAGGAAGACCGGCCGGGCCCTGCGCTGGGTGGAGACGCGCAGCGAGAACCTGGTCGGGATGACGCACGGCCGGGCTCAGGAGCAGACCATCAAGATAGGCGGGACCTCCGACGGCCGGGTCCTCGCCTACCGGCTCGACGTGGTGCAGGACACCGGCGCCTACCCGCGGATGAGCGGCTTCCTGCCGTTCCTCACCAAGCTCATGGCGGTGGGCCCCTACGACATTCCCGCCGTGCAGACCGCCTCCCGGGTGGTCGTGACCAACACCACGCCGATCGCCGCCTACCGGGGCGCCGGGCGGCCCGAGGCCACGGCGGCGATCGAGCGGGCCATGGACCTGTTCGCCGCCGAGATCGGCATGGACCCGGCCGAGGTTCGCCGGAAAAACCTGATCCCGCCGGACAAGTTCCCCTACTCGACGCCGACCGGCGCGACCTACGACCCCGGGGACTACGTCGCGGCCCTTGACAAGGTGCTGGAGGCGGCGGGCTACGCCGGGCTCCGGGCGGAGCAGCGGCGCCGCCGGGAGCGCGCGGACGTGCTGCAGCTCGGCATCGGGCTGTCCAGCTACGTGGAGATCACGGCCGCCGACGCGGAGGCCGGGGAGACCGCCAGGCTCGCCGTGCACGGCGACGGCACGGCCACCGTGTACACCGGAAGCTCCGCGCACGGCCAGGGCCATCACACGGCCTGGGCCATGCTGGTCGAAGCCGAGCTGGGAATCGGAATGGACAAGGTCAGCGTGATCCACGGCGACACCGACCTGATCCCCGAGGGCGTCGGGACGTACGCGTCCCGGTCGCTGCAGCTCGGCGGCGTCGCCGTGCACAAGGCCGCGATCGAGGTCAAGGAGCAGGCCCGGCGGGTGGCGGCGGACATGCTCGAGGCCGCCGAGGCCGACATGGAACTGGACGCCGACAGCGGGACCTGGCAGGTGCGCGGCGACCCCGGAACCAGCCGGACCTGGGCCGACGTGGCCACCCACGCCGGGGCGGACGGCCTGGTGGCCTACGTGCAGTACGCGGGGGGCGGCGCGACGTTCCCGTTCGGCAGCCACCTGGCCGTGGTCGAGGTCGACACCGAGACCGGCAAGGTCCGGCTGATCCGCCACGTGACCGTCGACGACGCCGGGACCGTGGTCAGCCCGGTGCTGGCCGAGGGGCAGCGGCACGGCGGCATCGCCCAGGGGGTGGCCCAGGCGTTGCTCGAGGAGATGCTGTACGACGCCGACGGCAACCCGCTCACCGGCACGCTCGCCGACTACGCCGCGATCACCGCGGCGGAGCTGCCCAGCTTCGAGCTGGTGCGCAGCGAGACGCCGACGAACATCAACCCGCTGGGCGTCAAGGGGATAGGCGAGGCCGGGACCATCGGCGCCACCCCGGCCACCCAGAACGCCGTCATCGACGCGGTCAGCCACCTCGGCGTCCGGCACATCGACATGCCGGCCACGCCGGCCAGGGTCTGGGCCGCGATCACCGAAGCGCAAGAGAGCGGAGTGGGACAGTGAAGGTCATCGTGACCGTGAACGGCAGCCAGGTCGAGGCGGAGGTGGCCGACCGCACCCTGCTCGTGCACTTCCTGCGCGAGGTCGCGAACCTCACCGCGACCAACGTCGGCTGCGACACCACGTCCTGCGGTGCGTGCACGGTCCTGCTGGACGGCAAGTCGGTCAAGTCCTGCACGGTGCTCGCCGCCCAGGCCGACGGGTACGAGGTCACCACCGTCGAGGGCCTGGCCGACGGCTCCGGCGAGATGCATCCGGTGCAGGCCGCCTTTCGTGCCGAGCACGGGCTGCAGTGCGGGTTCTGCACGCCGGGCATGGTGATGGCGGCCGTCTCGCTGCTGGCCGAGAACCCTTC
>JASHUI010000170.1:0-5399 GCA_030040095.1 Streptosporangiaceae bacterium
GGTGTTCCGCCGGCCGGTGGCCGGGGCGCCGCCCGAGCTGCCCGCCTGGGCCGCCGCGCCCGAGGCCGGATGAACGGCCCCGCGGCGCCGGACGTCACCGGTGAGCTCCGCGACATCCTGGCCCAGGCGACGGGGCGCGCGGAGCTGCGCGGCATCAGCGACCAGGAGCCGCTGTTCGGCGCGGGAGTCGGCCTCGACTCGCTGACCGGCACGCTGCTGCTGCGCGAGGTGCACAGGCGGTTCGGCGTGGACGTCGCCGGCGAGGACCTCAACCTGGACGCGCTGGCCACGCTGGCCGCGCTGGCCGCGTTCATCGCGCAGCGGGCCGGCTGACCGGCCCGACGGTACATCCGCGGGCCCGACGGTACATTCGTAGACATGAGCGCCGTGTTCGCGGTCGACGCGTGCAGGACCCCGGTCGGCAAGATCAAGGGAGCACTGGCCGGGGCGCGCCCCGATCACCTCACGGCCGACGTGATCCGGGCCCTGGTGGCGCGCAACCCGTGGCTGGACCCGGCCCGGATCGACGACGTGTACTGGGGAGCGGCCAACCAGGCCGGCGAGGACAACCGGAACGTGGCCCGGATGGGCGTGCTGCTGGCCGGGCTGCCGGTGGAGATCCCGGGCGCCACCGTCAACCGGCTCTGCGGGTCCGGCATGGAGGCGATCGCCGGCGCCGCCCGCGCCATCGCGGCCGGTGACGCCGACATCTGCCTGGCGGGCGGCACCGAGTCGATGACCAGGGCGCCGTTCGTGCTGCCGCGGGCGGCCGAGCCGTTCGCCCGGGACCTCGGGGCGGCCGACACCCGGCTCGGCTGGCGGCTGGTCAGCCCGCTGATGCAGCAGCTCTACCCGCCGGTCAGCCTGGGCGAGACCGCGGAGAACGTGGCCCAGCGCTACCGGGTCGGCCGGGACCGGCAGGACCGGTTCGCGCTGCAGAGCCACCAGCGGGCCGCCCGGGCCGGCGCCGTACTGGCCGAGGAGATCATCCCGGTGACCGTGCCGGGCCCGGACGGAGCCGCGGTCGAGGTGAGCGCCGACGAGGGGATCAGGCCCGGGCTGACCCTGGACGACCTGGCCGCCAGGAAGCCCGCGTTCCGGCCGGACGGCACCGTGACCGGGGGAAACTCCTCGCCGCTCAACGACGGTGCGGCCGGGCTGCTGCTGATGTCGGAGCGCGCGGTCGGCCAGGTGCCCGGTGCGGAGCCGATCGCCAGGTACGCCGGCACCGCCGCGGCGGGGGTCCACCCGGACTTCATGGGGATCGGCCCGGTGCCCGCGATGACCAGGCTGCTCGCCCGGGCCGGCTGGCGGGCGGACGATCTCGACCTGGTGGAGGTCAACGAGGCGTTCGCGGCGCAGGCCGTGGCGGTCATCGACGAGCTCAAGCTCGACCCCGAGCGGGTCAACGTGAACGGCGGCGCGATCGCCATCGGCCATCCGCTCGGCTGCTCGGGCGCGCGGATCACCACCACGCTGCTGCACGAGCTCCGCCGCCGCGGGGCGGCGCGGGCGGCCGCGACCATGTGCATCGGCGTCGGCCAGGGCATCGCCACCCTGTGGCAGGCTCCGTAGCGCCGGCGCCGCCCTCGTATCCTGGGTGTCCCGCCCCCGAGTGAGAGGGCCGGCAGGGGTGCAGCGAGGCAGGATGGCAAAGGCGGCGGCGGCTGACGTGGCCTCGGGCGACGCGCAGGAGCGGGTCGTCACCATTCCCAACGCGATCAGCGTGGCCCGCCTCGCCGGAGTCCCGGTCTTCGTGTGGCTGGTGCTCGGTCTGCGCACCCAGGCCGGGGACTGGTGGGCCGTCGGCCTGCTGATCGCGGCCGGGGCGTCCGACTGGCTGGACGGCAAGATCGCCCGGGCGCTGAACCAGCAGAGCCGGCTGGGCCAGGTGCTCGACCCGGCCGCGGACCGCCTCTACATCGTGGCCACGGTGGTCGCGCTCGCCGTCCGGTCCATCATCCCGTGGTGGCTGGTAGGGCTGCTCGCCGCGCGCGAACTGCTGCTGGGCGTCGTGCTGCTGGTCCTGCGCCGGCACTCCTACGGGCCGCTCCAGGTCAGCTTCGTCGGCAAGGCGGCCACGCTGGCCTTGCTCTACGCGTTCCCGCTGCTGTTCCTCGGCGCGCACAGCGCCGGCTACGCCGAGATCGCCAGGATTGCCGGTTGGGCGTTCGCGATCTGGGGAAGTGCACTGTACTGGTGCGCCGCCCTGCTATACGTGCAACAGGCGCGATCGCTGGTGCGGGCGGATTACTGGGAGGCTGGGCAGCGGTGAAGGCTGTCGTGATGGCAGGCGGCGAGGGGACCCGGCTGCGCCCGATGACCGCCAACCAGCCCAAGCCGATGCTGCCGGTGGTGAACCGGCCGATCATGGAGCACGTGCTCCGGCTGCTGCGGCGGCACGGCTTCGACGAGACCGTGGTCACCACGGCGTTCCTCGCGTCGATGGTGCGCAACTACTTCGGCGACGGCGAGGACTTCGGGATGAGCCTCCAGTACGCCACCGAGGAGACCCCGCTCGGCACGGCGGGCAGCGTGAAGAACGCCGAGGACGCGCTGCGGGACGAGGCCTTCCTGGTCATTTCGGGCGACGCGCTGACCGACATCGACCTGTCGGAGCTGGTCCGGTTCCACAAGGACAACGGCGCGCTGGTCACCGTCGGGCTGACCAGGGTGCCCGACCCCCTGGAGTTCGGGATCATCATTGTGGACGACGACGGCCGGATCCAGCGCTTCCTGGAGAAGCCGACCTGGGGCCAGGTGTTCTCGGACACCGTCAACACCGGCATCTACGTGATGGAGCCCGGGGTGCTCGCCGAGTTCGCGCCCGGCGAGGTCGCCGACTGGTCCGGCGATGTGTTCCCGCGGCTGCTGGAGCGGGGCGCGCCGCTGTACGGCTGGGTCGCCGACGGCTACTGGGAGGATGTCGGCACGCACGAGAGCTACCTGAAGGCCCAGGCCGACGTGCTGAAGGGCCTGGTGCAGACCGAGATCGCCGGGTTCGAGATGTCGCCGGGGGTCTGGGTGGCCGAGGGCGCCGAGGTGGACCCGGACGCCGTGCTCGCCGGGCCGCTGGCCATCGGGGAGTACGCCAAGATCGAGGGCGGCGCCCAGCTGCGCGAGTTCACGGTCGTCGGCAGCAACGTGGTGGTCAAGGAGGGCGCGTTCCTGCACCGCGCGGTGGTGCACAACAACGTCTACGTCGGCATCGGGGCCACCCTGCGCGGCTGCGTGATCGGGAAGAACAGCGACGTGATGCGGTCGGCCCGGGTCGAGGAATCGGCGGTGGTCGGGGACGAGTGCGTGATCGAGCCCGAGGCGTACCTGTCCGCCGACGTCAAGGTCTACCCGTTCAAGACCATCGAGGCCGGCGCCGTGGTCAACACCAGCGTGATCTGGGAGTCCCGCGGGCAGCGCACGCTGTTCGGCCCGCGCGGGGTGTCTGGCCTGGTCAACGTCGAGATCACCCCGGAACTCTGCGTCCGGCTGGCCAGCGCCTACGCCAGCACGCTGAAGAAGGGCACGACCGTCACCACGTCCCGTGACGTGTCGCGGGCCGCCCGGGCGCTCAAGCGCGCGGTGCACGGGGCGCTCAACGCGAGCGCGATCAACGTCGTGGACCTGGAGGCCCAGCCGCTGCCGGTGGCCAGGTTCGAGACCGCGCGGAGCGAGTACAGCGGCGGGATCGCGCTGCGCACCACGCCCGGCGACCCGCAGTCGATCGACATCATCTTCCTGGACTCCGACGGCGCCGACATGTCGCAGACCGCGCAGCGCAAGCTGGAGCGCGTCTTCTCCCGGCAGGAGTACCGGCGGGCGTTCCCCGGCGAGATCGCCGAGCTGACCTACCCGGCGCGCGTGGTCGAGGCGTACACGCACGCGCTGGTGCGCGGCATCGACATGGACGGCGTCAGGGGAGCGGGCCTGAAGGTGGTCGCCGACTGCGCGGGCGGCACCGCGTCGCTGGTGCTGCCCGGGCTGCTCGGCCGGATCGGCGTGGACGTGCTGACCGTCAACAACCGGCTCGACGAGTCGTCACCGACCCAGTCGCTGGCCCAGATCCGCGCCGGGATGCACCGGCTGGCCGAGCTGGTGTCCTCGTCCCGGGCCGCGTTCGGCGTCCACTTCGATCCGGTCGGCGAGCGGATCACCCTGGTCGATGACAAGGGCGCGCTGGTCAGCGACGAGCGGGCGCTGCTCGTGGTGCTCGACCTGATCGCGGCCGAGCGGCGGACCGGGCGGGTGGCGCTGCCGGTGAGCACGACCAGGGTGGCCGAGCGGGTGTCCCGGTTCCACGGGGTCCGGGTCGAGTGGACGCCGACGTCGCTGCACGGCCTGTACGAGGCGACGGCGGCCGAGGACGTGATCTTCGGCGCCGACGGCCGTGGCGGATTCGTGATGCCCGAGTTCTCCCGGTCGATCGATGGGATCGCCACGTTCGCCCGGTTGCTCGGCCTTGTCGCCCGGACCCGGCTGACGCTCAGCCAGATCGACGCCCGGATCCCGGTCTCGCACCTGCTCAAGCGCTCCATGCCGACCCCGTGGGCGGCCAAGGGCAGCGTGATGCGGACGGTGGTCGAGGCGGCGGGGGAGCGGACCATCGACACCACCGACGGGGTGCGCGTGGATGCGCCCGACGGGGGCTGGGTCCTGGTGCTCCCCGACCCGTCGGACGCGGTCACGCACCTGTGGGCCGAGGCCGCCGACGGCGACTCCGCGCAGGCGCTGCTGGACGAGTGGGCCGCCGTGGTGGCCCGGGCCGGCCGCTGAACTCGCAAACCTCGTCCCGTGCCGGGCCTGAGCTGCCCGAGAGTGTCCGCGCGAAGGCCGTCCGGCATGAGAGAATCGCGGAATTGCAAGCAACGGCGGGGCGTCGGAGGTGCGGCCAGGATGTGGCGGAGGCGTCGCGGCCAGGCCCGCACGGGGGCCGCTCGGACCGACCCGGCCACGCCGCTGCCGGCCCCGGTTGGCGGACGGGCCCGGCGCGCGTGGCGCATAGACCGGCGCGGCGCGGCGCGGGTAGCGTTGTCCCCACCAGCGGAGTTCTCGCGGCGAACCACGCAGGATCAGCGGGCTGACATGGTTCCCGCCCACGCCGGATGGCGGGCGAACGGGAGGCTAGGCAGGAACATGGCCAGCGTGTACTGCATCAGATGCGGTCAGGAAAACCCTGAGGGGGCCCGCTTCTGCTCGCAGTGCGGCAACCCGCTTGCCCGTGGTGCCGGCGAGGGGACGACGGAGACCACGTCCATCATCTCCCTCGGCGGCGGCGAGGCCCCCGACGCGGAGTTCGGCGATGACTCGTACGCGGACGCCGGGACCGTCGACACGCTGCCGGCCGGGACGGCCCTGCTCGTCGTGCGGCGCGGCCCGAACGCCGGCAGCCGGTTCCTCCTGGA
>JASHUI010000171.1:0-6710 GCA_030040095.1 Streptosporangiaceae bacterium
GACCCGACGTGACCCAGCTCAACGCCGCCCTTGTGGCCCTCGGGTATGCCACGGGTTCGGAGATCAGCCCGACGTCGGACTACTTCGGATCTGAAACCACGCTCGCGCTGGAGAGCTTGCAGAAGGCGCTCGGGCTCAGCCAGACCGGTACTCTGTCCCTCGGCGAGGCGGTGTTCCTGCCGTCGGCCGCCAGGATCAGCACCGTCTCGGCCACCCTCGGCGCTCCCGCTCAGCCCGGTCAAGCCGTCCTGGCCGCAAGCTCCGTCACACGCCAGGTGGTAATCGATCTCGATGCCGCCGATCAGTCCGAAGTCAGTGTGGGTGACAAGGTCACCATCACCCTCCCGGACGGCCGGGCTGCCCCCGGGACCGTCACCTCCGTTGGCAAGGTCGCCACGTCGGGATCGACGCCTACCGTGACCGTGGATGTCACTCCCGACGACCCGGCCGCGGTGGGAAGCCTGGACGGGGCCCCCGTGCAGGTATCCATCACCACCGCCAGCGTGACCGATGCCCTGGTTGTTCCGGTCGATGCGCTGCTCGCGCGGGCAAGCGGCGGATACGCCGTGGAAGTCGTCGCACCCGATGGCGTCCGGCATCTCGTCACAGTCAGCCTCGGCCTCTTCGACGACGCAGCCGGCCTCGTCCAGGTAACCGGGGCAGGTCTGTCCGTTGGCCAGCTAGTGGTGGTGCCATCACTGTGACCGTCCTGGAGTTCGATTCGGTAACGAAGACCTACGTCAGCCAGGCACCGGTACATGCATTGAGAGGGATCAGCTTCAGCGTGCGCCAAGGCGAGCTGGTCGCCATTGTCGGCCCGTCAGGATCGGGAAAGACTACGTTGCTGCATCTCGTGGGCACGCTCGACCGGCCGAGCTCGGGCGTGGTGCGCCTCCTCGGGCTCGACGTCGCCACGCTGGGCGATCGCGAACTGGCCTCGCTGCGAGCTACCCGCATCGGGTTCGTCTTCCAGCAGTTCTTCCTCGCTGAGCATCAGAGCGTGCTCGACAACGTGGCCGATGGACTGCTCTACTCCGGAATCCGTCAGACGGAACGGCGGCAGCGGGCGCTGGACGCCCTCGAACTAGTCGGCCTGGGGTCTCGGCCCGAGGCCAAGCCGACGCAGCTTTCCGGGGGCCAACGCCAGCGAGTGGCCATCGCCCGGGCCCTCGCCGGCCAACCCGCGATCGTGCTCGCCGACGAGCCCACCGGGAACCTCGACCAGGCCACCGGCCAGACCATCTTGTCGCTCCTCGAGGAGCTGCACGATCACGGCGTCACCATCGTGGTCATCACCCACGACGAGCACATCGCTGCCCGCATGCCCCGCCGGATAGAAATGCTTGACGGCCGCATCGTCGGCGATACCACGCAGGGTGATACCAGGCGGGCCATCTCATCGGCATCGGAGCGACGACCATGACGACGTCAACTTTGCCCACCCCGGCTCGCCTGCGCCCGGCCGACCTGGGTCGGCTGGCCAGCGTCGGCCTGCGCACCCGCAAGCTGCGGGCCGCCCTGTCCGCACTCGGGATCGCCATCGGCGTCGCGGCGATCGTCGCCGTCCTCGGACTGTCCGCCTCCTCCCAGGAGGGCCTGCTGGCCGAGATCAGCCGCCTCGGAACGAACATGCTCACCGTCAGCAACGGCCAGACCTTCTTCGGGCAGACGGCCGAGCTGCCCGTCGCCGCGCCGGGGATGATCGGCCGCATCGGGCCGGTGACCGACGTCCAGGACACCGGCTCGACCAGCGCGGATGCATACCGCAGCCCGCTCATCCCGGCCATCAACACCAACGCCCTCAGCGTCGACGCCGCCAGCCTCGGGCTGCCGCAAGACATAGGCACCACGGTGGCGTACGGCGCGTACCTGAACGCCGCCAGCGCCAACGAGCCCGTCGCCGTTCTCGGCGCCACCGCCGCGCAGCGTCTCGGCATCGACCGCGTCTTCTCCGGGGAACGGGTCTGGGTCGGCGGCCAGTGGTTCTACGTGGCCGGCATACTGCGTCCCGCGATCCTCGCGCCTGCCGTCGACACCTCGGTACTGGTAGGATTCCCCGCCGCCAAGCAGTACCTCGGCTTCGACGGGCATCCCTCGACGATCTACGTCCGAGCCCAGACCGACCAGGTGGGAGCCGTCCAGTCGCTCCTCGCCGCCACCGCCAACCCGCAGAACCCCGGCGAAGTCGACGTCAGCCAGCCATCTCAGGCGCTTGTTGCCCAGGCCGACGCGAAAGCGGCCCTCAACGGCCTGTTCCTGGGCCTGGGAGCCGTCGCTCTCCTGGTCGGAGCTGTGGGCGTTGCCAACATCATGGTCATCTCGGTGCTCGAACGCCGCAGCGAGATCGGGCTGCGCCGAGCGCTCGGCGCCACCAAGGGTCACATCCTCGTCCAATTTCTCAGCGAGGCAATACTCCTCGCGCTCCTCGGTGGCACAGTCGGAGTAGCCGCGGGAACGCTGTCGACCGCCATCTATGCGAACACCAAAGGCTGGGCTATCGTAGTGCCCCCGCTCGCCTGGGCAGGGGGCTTCGCCGCCGCGCTGATCATCGGCGCGGTCGCGGGACTCCTGCCCGCCCTTCGCGCCGCACGCATGTCCCCTACCGAGGCCCTGTGGACCGTATGACCCGGCGACCTCGTCTTCGGGGCCTGCAGATGGTCAGCTTGACCTGCTGCCCGCCGACCCGCGCCAGAACCTGTAAAAGGCCGGGGATCTTATCGTGCGCCTTTTCATCTGTGCTGGTCGACCCGTGGCCAGCCGCTGCCAAGATCACGCATTATCCAGAACGCGACGCCTCCCGCGCCCCTGGTCACAGAACAGGAGACGCGGGAGGCGCCGCACAGTGGTCTAGTTGTCTAGCCTGATGCGATTCAGTCGGCTGGGACCTAGCTGACCAGGTCGAATTCGCCGTTCTTGACGCCGGTAATGAACGCCGCCCACTCGTCGCGGTCGAAGACGTGGGCGGCCTTGTTCGCGTCCTTGGAGTCGCGGAGCGCGACGCCGCCGTCGGCGAGGTGAGCGACCTCCACGCAGCCATCGGTGCTGCACGCGCGGCTCCTGATCCAGTTAACCGCACCAAGGTCGTGTGACATCGGGGTTTCCTTTCGTCGGTTAAACAATCTCCCTGGCGAGGGCGGCAATGAGGTCCGCGGAATCCGCCGGTGACAAGGCCGCCGCGCGGAGCAGGTCAAATGCCTCGGCACGGGCTCGCACGTCCCTTTCGCGTTCCAGATAGGCCTGGCCGCCCACCCCCTCGGTATACACGACGTCGGCATCGAATCGCTCGGGAAACTCAATGATCGCGAATGGCCCGTTGAGCGCCGGGTGCGGACCGCTGGAGAACGGCAGCACCTGAAGCGTCACATTCGGCCACTGGCTGGCATCGGCCAGATGGTTGAGCTGGGCCCGCATGAGCTCGGGCGAGCCCATGGTCCGGCGGATCACCGCCTCGTCGAGGATCAGCCACAGCTCTATCGGGTCGGCGCGGAGAATCACCTCCTGGCGCTGCATCCGCAGCGCCACCAGGCGCTCGATCTGCTCCGGCGTCTGCCTGCGGCGGACCGTGGTCATCACCTCGCGGGCGTAGGCCTCGGTCTGCAGCAGCCCGTGGACCACCAGCGACTCGTAGGCACGCAGCGAGGCGGCCTCCGCCTCCAGGCCGACGTACACGTCGAAGCCGGTGGGCAGCACGTCCTCCCATGCCGCCCACCAGCCCTTGCGGTGACCCTCGCGGGCCATGTCGACCAGGATCTGCCGCTGTCCGGAGTCGTCAACGCCGTAGAGGTCCAGCATTGCCGACAGGTAGGCGGTCCTGGTCGGTGCCTTGCCGGTCTCGATCCGGGAGAGCGTGGAGGCGGCAAGGCCGAGCTTGTCAGCGACCTCCTCGAGCTTGAGCGAATGGACCTCGCGCAGGCGTCTCAATTCGGTGCCAAGCCGACGTCGGCGTACCGTCGGGCCGATTGACGCGGTCATTCGGCCTCCCCTCCTAGAGGGCACGCGGAGCAGATCCCGGCCTCTACCGACCCGGGGGACTGCCATTCCGGCTGCTGAGCTCGACATGATGATAAGGGAAAATGGACCCAGATGGGATCCCAATTGAGATTTCGTCTGCCATACTTGTTCCACGCACTTGCGTGGGATGCACTCTCAGAGAATGATGAGTCGTAGCGTTCCGAGTCCGCGCCGGCCCGTCCTGGCGTGGGTCAGATCATCGATGACCCCGCCGTGCCGACCGGCACGCGCCGGGGAGGGAGCCGACCCAGATGTCAGCAACGGCCGCCCGCGCCAGCGACTCCGCCGAGGACCTGGCCATGATGGCTGGCGGCGTGGTCATCGGAACCCTCACGATTCCCGGGCGGCCGGACCAGGTCGGTGCGGCACGGGCCTTTGTCACCGAGGTGTTAGGCGAGGCGGAGCCCGCCATGGACGTCGCGGTCTTACTCGTCTCGGAAACGGTCACCAACGCGGTGCTGCACAGCAACTCACGCCGCCCGGGCGGGACGGTCACGATCACCGCCCTGGAGGCCGGCGAAGGCCTGCGGATCGAGGTGAGCGACGACGGCTCGCAGCTGAGCGCCCCGGTGGTGAAGGGCGACGGCTGCGTCAACGGCGGGCATGGCCTGTTCCTGGTGCAGAGCCTGGCCGACCAATGGGGGTACCTGCGCGACCAGTCCGGCACCACGGTGTGGTTCTGGCTGCTGCGCGGTCGCGGCTACCCTGCCCTGCATGACCTCCCTGACTGACCGCGACACGCTCGTCGGCCGCGCGTACGCCGACTCGGGCCCGCTCCGGGCCAGGCAGGCCATCTACCGGTGGCAGGAGCCGGCGGTCGACCTGCCGGGGGCCGCGGTCTCCTGGCTGCGGGACGTCGGGGGCCTGGTCGTCGACGTCGGCTGCGGCAACGGCCGGTACCTGCGGCGCATCGCCGCCGACCGCCCGGACCTGCGGGTGCTCGGGCTCGACCTGTCGCCGGGGATGCGCCCGCCCGCGGTCGCCGACGCGCAGTGCCTGCCGCTCCGGGATGCCAGCGCCGGGGCCGTGCTGGCCATGCACATGCTCTATCACGTGCCGGACATCGACCGGGCGATCGCGGAAATGGCCCGGGTGCTGCGCCCGGACGGGGTCCTCATCGCGGCCACCAATGGCCACGGGCACGTGCGCGAGTTCGGCATGCTGTTCGCCGACGCCGTGGCGGCGCTGCGGCCGGGCGCGGCCGCCGACCCCGGGTCATCCGCCGGATACCGCTTCCGGCTGGAGAACGGCGCGGCCATGCTGGAGCGGCATTTCGCCTCGGTGCACCCGGTCTCCTGGGAGACCACGATCCGGATCCCTGAGCCCGGGCCGGTCATCGCCTACCTGGACAGCACCCGGGCCGGCCGCGAGGACCGGCTGCCGCCCGGGGTCACCTGGGAGGCCATGCTCGCCGCCGCCGAGGACCTGGTCACCAGGATCGTCGGCCGGGACGGCGAGTTCGCCGTGACGGCGCGTTCAGGACTGTTTACCTGCCGGGGCCCGCGCCGCTAGCGCCGCGCGGCGTCCGGGTGGCTCAGCCGCGGCCGGAGCGGCGGGGCTGACGGTTCGGCGGTCCGGCGCGCCGGTCCCGCAGCCGCATGGACAGGTGCACCGGGCTGCCGTCGAAGCCGAACTCCTCGCGCAGGCGGCGCTCGATGAACCTGCGGTAACCGGCATGCAGGAAACCGGTCGTGAACAGGATGAAATGCGGCGGCCGGATCCCGGCCTGGGTCGCGAACAGGATCTTCGGCTGCTTGCCGCCGCGCACCGGCGGCGGGGTCGCGGCGACCAGCGCGGACAGCCAGGCATTGAGACGCCCGGTCGCCACCCGCGTCTCCCAGCCGGCCAGGGCCAGTTCGAGCGCCGGGACCAGCCGGTCGACATGCCAGCCGGTCTTGGCCGAGACGTTCACCCGCGGCGCCCAGCGGGCGGTGTGCAACTGCCGGTCGATCTCCCGCTCCAGGAAGTGCCGGCGATCCTCGTCGACCAGGTCCCACTTGTTGTACGCGATGACCAGGGCCCGGCCCGCCTCGATCACCGTCGACACGATGCGCAGGTCCTGCTCGGCCAGCGGCTGGCTCGCGTCCACCAGCACCACCGCCACCTCGGCCCGCTCCAGGGCGCGCTCGGTGCGCATCGCCGCGAAGAAGTCGGCGCCCTGCGCCTCGCGCACCCGGCGCCTGATCCCGGCGGTGTCCACGAACCGCCACACGCTGCCGCCCAGCTCGACGAGCTCGTCAACCGGGTCCCTGGTGGTCCCGGCCTCCGCGTCGACCAGCACCCGCTCCTGCCCGGCGAGCTTGTTCAGCAGGCTGGACTTGCCGACGTTGGGCCGCCCGAGCAGGGCCACCCGGCGAGGGCCGCCGTCGGCCCCCAGCGGCTCGGGCGGCGCCTCCGGCAGCGCCTCGAGCACGGCGTCCAGGAGATCACCGCTCCCCCGGCCGTGCAGCGCGCTCACCGGGATCGGCTCGCCGAGGCCCAGGGACCAGAGCGAGGCCGCGGCGGGCTCGGCCGGCGCGTCGTCGACCTTGTTGGCGGCCAGCACCACGCGCTTGCGGGACCGGCGCAGCACGGCGGCCACGGCCTCGTCGGCGTCGGTGATGCCGACCACGGCGTCCGCTACGAACAGCACCGCGTCGGCCGCCTCCACCGCGACCCGGGCCTGGGCGGCCACCTGCGCGGCCAGGCCCTCGGCCGAG
>JASHUI010000172.1:0-8601 GCA_030040095.1 Streptosporangiaceae bacterium
TCGGCTTTCAGCTCGGCCACGTCCAGCCGGACCTGCGCCCTGACCATGTTCTCGACCAGGTCACCTGGCAGCCTGACTGCTGCGTCGTAGGCCGGGCGCAGCGCATCGACCACCGCCTGGATGTGACCAGGCGCCGGCTGGCCGCTCTGGATCGCGGCGATCGCCGCGATGACGGCGCCGCACTGCTCGTGACCGAGCACGATGATCAGCCTGGAGGACTCATAACCGTTCGGCCCGAACTCGACGCTGCCGAGTACCACCTGGTTGTCCATGGCCTCCGCGCCGGTCCGGAAGACGAACAGGTCCCCGACGCCACGGTCGAAGATGATCTCGGGCGGAACGCGCGAATCGATGCAGGAAAAGACGAGGGCGAAAGGATCCTGATGGGCGGCGACGGCATGCCGGCGCTCGACGGACTGGTGCGGATGCTCCAGCTGCCCGTTCACCCAGCGCTGGTTTCCCTCCATCAGCAGCCTGAGTGCCTCCCGCGGGTCAGGCCGCTGTGTTCCCGGTCGTGTCACAAGGTCCTCCAGTTTGACCGGCGGCGTGGGTGCACGTCGCCGGAATGTCCGCGATCTGCCCGGACGGCTGCGGCGCTCACCGCCGCTGCCTCCTGGTAGCGGCTACCTGATCACCGCGAGCAATATGCCGGCCGTTCACCCGCCACCAGTCCCGGATCGCCTGGGCCAGTTCGGCTTGATCGGCCTCGGATATATCGAGTATTCCATTGTCCTTCAGCAGGGCGTTGAATTCCTGCTGGTGGTAGGGGACTCCGGACGGCAGGATGAGGTGCCACGCGCGGACCGGTCGTAACGCGCTACGACCGGTCCTGAGGGCTCCAAGGCAAGTGGTTAGGTTGTGCGGCGACAGTCGCCAACACGGTTGCGGTGGGAGGCGCGAGCATGAGCACCGACGGGACGCGGTAGGGTGCCGCCAGCCGCAAGAGGCCGTAGCCTATGCCGGCCAGGCCCGTCA
The DNA here is from genome assembly GCA_030040095.1 of Streptosporangiaceae bacterium. Classification (GTDB taxonomy): domain Bacteria; phylum Actinomycetota; class Actinomycetes; order Streptosporangiales; family Streptosporangiaceae; genus JASHPR01. The sequence continues at coordinate 976 of JASHUI010000172.1, forward strand.
TTAGTCCAGGCGACTCGACATTCAATGGTATTCCGCAGATCCACCCGTCGTTCCGGATGCTCCGGGCCGCCTGTGCGGTAATGCGCCCAATGTGAGCGGCAAACGACGGCGCGGGCAACCTCGCCTGCGCTTGTGACAGTATGTCTAGATTGCCCATGTCTCCGTGGCAGAGAGAGTGGTTGTCACCAAAACCTTCTGCAATCGTCGTGGTAACCGCTGAGTGTATCTCCGCTCGAGTAGCAGCGTCATCAAGGTAATCGAGCATGCCAACCCGCGCAAGCGCGATGCCCGCGGCTCCGTGACACCACGCCGTCAGGGACGGCTGCGGAAACGTCTGTGCAGTCGCTTGCGTGCTGGTCGTGTTCCGTCGGCGGAGATCGGGCCAGTTCTGCCTGACTGGGTCATAAAGGCTTCGCTCGTATTCGACGCCCGCGAGCGCATAATCGATATAGCGCGTGTCTCCCGTGAGCGTTCCAAGCGTTGAAAGCGCCCATGAGATGCCAGCCGCGCCGTGGGAGAACCCAGCGAGAGGCTGAGCGCCCATGCCGTTCGCCCAGCCAACGCCGCGCGCCATCGACGTGGCTTCCCCGATTAGCCGATTGCCGCACTTACGCGCGACTTCAAGCGCACCCGCTGAGGGGCGAATTGCGTGCAAGGCCACCAAGCCTGCGATCCCCCCCGCTGCGCCGCCCACAATATCCAACCGCGTGTCGCACTCGACAAGGCGGCCGAGTGCCAGCGCGAGATCTTCCGCTTGTGCGGCCAGGTCGGTCCGCTTCCACAAAACCGAGAGATGACTGAGGGCGTAGATGATGCCGCTCAAACCATCGAATGCGCCGATCGAATCCATGACGGGTCCGTTGCCGAGCTGATATTGAAGCGTTGACAGAGCGTCACTGGCCAGAGCGGTATACCGCTGATTTCCGCTTACATCGCCGAGATACGCGAGGAAGAGGGCAACACCAGCTGTTCCGCCAAAAAGGTCAGGTCCGAGCGGCACGATCGACCACCGGTCCACCCCGTTCATGGTTAGTCCGACCCAGGCAACACCGTCATCCCCCTGGGCAGCCATCGTTTCGAGGCGATCGCCGACCGCCGCCGCCAAGCCGATCAATGGCTGAGCGTCTCCACTGGGCTTATCCTCGGCGAGCGTCCTCCTCGGGCGACGGATGCCAAGCCCGCCGGACTCCGTGATTATTGAGGCGCGAATAAACCACACCTGTTTCTCCATGTCCTCCGCCGCCAACCGACGGAGACGACGGCGCACACTAGCCAGAGATGGCTCAGAAAGGAAGTCACGGATGCGTTCGCCTGAGCATGTCCAGAGATCACGCGAGCCCGGGTGCGTGGTGAATCGAGGCACGTCTCCGATCCAAAGCGCTTGCTGCTCGGCGGCGATCACCTCAGGGGGCAGTGGCTGTGTCGCCGAGGCCACCCACAACCGGTTGAACAGCCAATCACGCTCGAGCGCGTCCCTGAGGACGTCGGGGTGATAACCCGCGTCAAGCACTACGTCATACGTTAGCGTCGGGCGCAGGATCACCCGAACCTCGTCCGGTTCGAATGCTGTCACCGGGCTGCCCGGCCCGAGGAGTGTCTGCCGATATTTCAACAACACGTCGTAAAGACGGCAGAAGCCTTGGACGATGGCGTCCGTCTGCGAGAGCAGATCAACGGGCTGGCCGTTCAGAGTTGGCCGGTTCGCCGCGCCCATGGTTCTCACAGGCTTGCGGACAAGCCGCATCATGTCGCTGCCGACGTGCTCCCATTGGGGCAGGTCGAACGGAAAGAGCTGGCCGTCCCGTCCCCCTAGGCCGCTGAAATCCTGGCGGGCTTTGCCAGGCTCGCCCCAAGCCATGGGCAGCAATCCTGTCCGAATCACGGAGTCCGCGACCGAGGTCGCCGCGACACCGTAAGCCGGGGCGGACTCGAGCCGCCTAGCTGCCGGATGCAGAAGGCCCTCCAAGTCGACTAGCACAGGATGTTCGCCTGCTGCGATTACGTTCTCCTGGTGGAAGTCCGTCGCATTGAGGAGGTACAGCAAGGCGAGGAATCCGCCCTGCCGCTCGTAAAACCGACGAATCTCTTCGTTCGATTCGCACGGGTGTATTCCTACGAACTCCACCCACCCGTACCCGTCGCGCTCCAGCAGGCGCAGGGTGCGGAACCGCGGACGGAACCCATGGTCACCGATCCAGTCCAGCATTTCGTTCCAGTGCCGATCAACTGCCAGCGCCCGTGGTTTGTAGACGATACGGGCGCCGGAGTTAAACGTTAGAATCGCCACGGACCGACCGTTTCCGTGCCGATCCCCGGCGGCTGCATCGACCGCGCGGAGCAAGTCTAAATTGTAATCAGACAGAACTGTGCCAATTGCGTCGAGGTCGGCTACCAGGCGCTCCAACAGCTCTGCCGTTGCTGCTACCCACTGATCGACGCACAACGCGAGCTGGCGTGCCAAGACCGGATAGTCCCGGAGGATACGCCAAGCAGCCCCGGAGCTCTGCAGGGATTCTGCGAAGCTGCGGAAACGATCCTCGGAGGTCTCGCCGTCGAGCCGTCCTCGGAGCCTCGCCAGGTGAAGCTCCAGTACGAAAGTGCGATTGAGCATTAGGAGCAGACGGTGCTCCAGTTGTTCGTAGAACAGAGTGTCTACAGTCTTCGGATCGAAAGGCAACACCGCACCGCTTTCCGCCAGGGATGCGATGCGCGCGCGCAGGCGAGCCTGCGCCATCCCAACAAGGGGTGCGACTAGGATAAGGGACCTCATGGAGTCGGGATAACGCATACTGTGAGAAACGGAGCGCTTGCTCGCAAAAGTTTCCTGGCAGTACGCGCTCGTTACCGCCGTTATCCACTCAGGCGTCGCGCGCAGACACTTGCCGAGGGTTTCCGGCGGGGTACCAACGGCGGCCGCGAACTGCTCCTCGCTAGCGCCGATCGATGAGAGATACGTTGCGAACACCGACGGGTCGTCGAAGGGCGGGAGATGTCGCCACCGATCAACTCGCCGCATCACACTCCAATCGAGCGGTCCCCGATCGCCACCGCCAAGCGCAGCGTCTCGCACCAAGGGGAGCCGTTCCGCGAGAGTCAGTGCCTCGTACCAGCGCTCCGCCGCAGCGGATGTCGATTTGGGAGCTGACATCATAGATCGACCGTCAATCGCGAACTACGGGAATGTGGATGTCAAATGCAATTGTGCCAGACGTACATTACTCAAATGCAATCATGAAGGTGTCGGCGGGACAGGCCCGGCGCGGGCTACTTCACGGGCGCCATCGCTCTGAACTGCATCACCCAGGGCAGATACCGAGAGTTTTAGGCGGCGGGGGCGGGGGCTCACATATAGCACTCTTTGTACAGCTTGACGTGTCACCCAAGGTGCATGGCAGGTCGCCGGTAGAACAACAGATTGCCAGCAGCGTCATCGTCGAAAAGCCAAGATCGCTCCTCGACGCCATCCTGTGACCTAAAGGGATGCCCTCCATCGTGACGTCCCCAGAAGGGTGCGGCGGCAGGGCCGATTTCTCGGTTTCGCTCAGCGAATCTCGATACGTCGGATCCGCCCACGCCCGCGCGATGTCTACACCGAATAGGAGCTCCTGGAGCGACATTTCCCACCGGTAGGCCGCGTCCAGAGCATCATTAAAACTATTTGCTGCGTCTCCCGCAAGTAGATTGGCGACGGTCTGACCGCCTTGGAAAGCCACACGCTGGAGCACCATGAACCGATGTGCGGTTATGAAAGGCTGACTTCGAGAGATACCGAGAGCCTCGGATATCGCCTCAAGGAGCTGCGCCGCGTCGCCATCCACCGTCTTTGCGACAGGCCAATTGGCGCTAGGTGCGGGCGCCAACCCGAACGCGCGGGTGAGGTCGGGAACCCGGAGGAGAGCGACGGCATTCGCAAAAAGACCTCCCAGGCGACTCGAGGCGATATTCAGGGCCTCCCCATCGAGAGTTAGAAAATATGCCCGAGCCGTCTCGGCTGCGTCTTCAAACGCTCCGCGCGTCGGGGAAGCGCTGTGAGCGCTGTTAGCGAACGCGACCGCCGCTGTTCGCAAGGCGATAGTTGCGCCGCTGAACTCACTGTCACACAAAACAACAAACATTTCCTTACGCTGCGCCGAGCTGGGCCAGTCTGGATCCGCGCCAATGCGCGTTCGGAAGGATTCAAGAACCGGAGTAATCTGACCGGGAACTGTCTTGTAGCGCCACGGTCGGCGTGCGAAGTCGTGGCCCAGTGCCTGCGCAACCTCGATCATCGGGTCGAGCGTCGCAAGGGCGTACAAATGGGCGAGAGGAGGCCAAGAACTTGCCTCCCTGGAACTGTGACTCTCGTTGCCAGCCATTAAGACTCCTCGCAGATGCGCGCTGTGGGGAATTGCCCGATCGAGGCGAGGCGACCCGCGCCTATCTCGCTGTTGACTCCGCTCTCGCCGTTACACGGCTGTACCGACGCCGCGGGTCCACAGCAATCGCCCAGCTTGAACACGAAATCGACGATCGCGCACTGAGTACACGGCGTGTTGCTGTCAGAGTTCTTCGCAACGCCCACCCCCCCAGCTTGAACTCCGAACTTTACTCTGCATTTACATGGGACTCAAGGGGGCGTTACTTGATAGTCGCGCCCCGCGCAGCAGACAGACCGCACCCGGCCCAGACTGCCTCCGCTGCAAGCCGGGCATCGACCGATGCGGTTCGTGATCGTTCCGATGCGGGCGGTCTCGGCCTGGTCGGTTTCACCCGACAGATCTCATGCCACTGTCGTGTCGCACGCGGATGGGTGAAACTCGGATGCGCCCCCGCTGACGTCGTCGCGCCTTGGTGCTATGCGCCTGTCCGATAGATGGACGCTGGAGCCCGCCCGGCAGGCACCCCGGATTGCTGCTGCGAGCGTCTTGCTGCGGGGTCTGCGGGCAGCGCGGCCGTTCGCAGTGCCAGGGGGCAGGAGGCCGGAATGGATGTCGTCCATTCGCGCGTCGCCGCGATCGACGTGCACAAGAAAGTGATCTGGGCCGCGGCGCGGATCCCGGCCAGGGCCGGGGTGAGCGGACGGTGGTGGTCAGGCGCTTCTCGTTATTCCGGCGGTCGCTGCAGGCGATGGCGGCGCGGCAGGCCGGGCTGAGCGTGACCGATGCGGCGACGGAAGGATTCGCCCGTCTCCCGGACGGCGCCGCCGAGATCGGGGATACCACCTGCCATGCCCTCTACAACGATTTCGGGCCGCCCTCGAACCACGGCTGGCTGACCGACGTCGTCGCGCGGGAATTGCTCACCGAAAACGACACCCCGCTCGACCCCGGCCGCCGCCAGCTCATCCGCGACCGCACCCCCGCCGATCTCACCAAGCTGGAATTCGACGTGCTGCAGTACCTGCACGAACGCGAAGGACAGGTTATTGGCCGGGCAGCGCTGCTGCGCGACGTATGGGGCTACGACCAGGAGCGGCGGCAGCAACGTCGTCGAGGTCGTGATCAGCGCTCTTCGCCGCAAACTCGGTGACCGTGGCGGAAGCCTGCAAACCGTGCGCGGCGCGGGCTGCCGTCTCATCGCCCCGCCCTGAACCCGGCCAGGCGCCAGCCACGATCCGACGTCAGTGGCGGCAAGCGTTGCCGTGGCAACCGCCGTTCCCTGCGCCTGCCTGGCTTCAGGATCCGATCACGAGCATTCGCACGGGCGGGCGAGTCGCTGGCAGGGGGCCTGGAAGGTCCCAGCCGCACGGGACGCTAGCCTTGGCTAACCCGACGTGAAGGTGAGACCGCCCACTGCGCCGCGCGCAGATCGTCCGGTTCGGGCACGGCTCACGCCGCAGCGCCGGACAACTGAAGCGCCATCCAGAACGGCGGTTATCTGAAGTCGTCCCGTCTTCGCCGCTCCTGACCAGGATGCCTACGGCGGTGACATGTCGCCGAACAGCGTTCACACAGTTGCCACTTAATTCTAAAAACAGCAGCGACAAGGGGATTTGCACCGGGCTTGCGGCAGAGGGACTGTTCAGGTAATGCATCCGCCACGCGGGGAAAAGCATACAAAACACATGCGGCGGCTTCCGCGAGGACACCCAGATGCGGGCTTGGGATAACGGCGGCTGTGCGCGTCTCCATGGACCGTTGCAAGCCGGGTTGTGCACACGCGCGCCGACTCGTTCAGGGTACCTGAGGCGAACCAAAGCACCCCGTGACCGGCGGCCAGGCGACCGACCGTCTTCCCCGGCTCGCGCGGCCCGGCCTCGGTGCTGGCAGGCTGTGGCCCGCTGGTGAACGGGGCAGGCCGGCACGCTCCTGACGTGCACCTCCAGGCCCCCCGTCCGCCAGGCGCTGCGCCTGACGGCGGCGCTGCCGCAGGACCCCGGCGGCTGGTGACGGCACGGTTTCGGCCGGCCGCGCGACTACGCGGAGTAACATCGCCTGCAGGCCTGCTGTAAGCGGGGTATGAGACCAACCAGCGGAGGTCCCCAGATGGCCGAGCTCCCGCCGCTCCCGGGCGGAATTGTGGTGAACTACTTCATCGTCTCCGACGATGTCGAACGCTCTGCGCGCTTCTATACCGAGGTACTCGGCGGCCGCGTGGTCTTCTCCCCGGTGCCGACCGTTGTCGAACTGTCCAACACCTTTATCGTCATCAATGCCGGCGGAGGCCCGACCGACGACAAGCCGGCGGTCACTCTCGAGACGCCACGCGACCCCGGCCGGGCCAGCAGCTTCGTCAATATCCGGGTTAAAGACATCCAGGCCGCATACGCCGCATGGAGTGCCCGGGGCGCTCAATTCCTGACCCCGCCGAAACAGCACCCGTACGAGACCCGCTGCTACATCCGCGATCCCGACGGTCACCTGATCGAAGTCGGGCAGACTACAGACCCGAAGGGGGACTGGATGCCGGCTGGCTGGTCATCAGGTACGCCCGCCGGGGAGTCTTGACCATCGCCGTCATCCACACCGGCGGGACCGAACCGTCCGCCGCCACCAGACTCGCGCACGCGGTCAGACCCTGCGGCTCACCAGCGCTGGCCGTGAGCCAGCGCGAACGCCGGCGGCGAAGTTAGGCTCCAGTGCGGGCGCGAACGGGAAGGGCGCCGTCTACTGGCTGCAGGGGTCAAAGCGGTACGGGTTCCGCTACCCCGTCTCGGTTGAGGAAATCCTCGACGTCGAGCCCGGCAAGCGGCTGGCGTACACCGTTCTGCGCGGGATCCCGGTGCGCAATTACCGGGCCGAGGTCACGTTGACCCCGTCACCCGACGGCACCCTCATCCGCTGGGGCGCATCGTGGGACCGGACGATCATGGGCCGCCTGGTATACCCATCGCTGCGTAACCTGTACCCGGTCATCGTGGCCGGCCTGGTGAGGGCCGCGGAGGCTCCCCAGGGCTGAACGCGGCACCCCAGCCTTCGGCGCGGCGCCGGCCGACGCTTCCGTTCAGGTACCCGCCCATTCCTATCGGTGCCCGTCATCGGCAGAAGCGGCCAGGCTTTTTCCCGCCGGCTGGCGCGGGCGGGAACGGGATGGCACGGGATGGACCGCCAGCAATATGCAGGCCAGTTGACGGCTGCTACGGCGGCATCTTGGAGGTCACCGGCAGGTAAACCGCACGGCCGGCGACGGCCGATCAGGAGGGACAGA
>JASHUI010000173.1:0-4094 GCA_030040095.1 Streptosporangiaceae bacterium
ACCCCCCCTCTGGGAAGTCCTGCTCAAAATCTATGCCGCCGTCGGCATAGCCGCCGTCCTCGGTGAGGCAATAGAGACCGTCCTCCCCACCACAACCGAGCTGGAAGCCCTCTTCGACAACGTCGGCGACTTGATGAACGCCTTCACCGACGGGGTCCGCTACACGTGGGCTGCCGTCACGAACTCACAGGTGGGGATGGATTACGAAGCCTTTATGGACGACCCCGCCGGGGTGTTCGGAAAGGATTGGCCACTTTTTTGGAGAGGTGCTCTTAGAATTCTGATTCCCAATATAGCTCTAAACATCGTTAGTGCCTGGTGCGGCGATACATTGTCGGCGCCATTTTCCTACGCATGCAAAACTGTCGCCATTGGCTCGGAATGGATGATAGGCCTTAGTGCGGTCTGGGGACCCTTTGCTCTTGAAAACAAGTTCCTGGGCGTCCTGCAAGCTGGTATCTTTGGCGGCGCCACGACCGATCCTGCGTTCTGGTTCTCCAACTGGTATGAGACGCACAAGAATCAATGACAGAAATGTATTCGCGGAATTGCCGTGCTGCCGTCGTGGGCGATCGGCGTGAGGTGGGCGCTGCCCGCGCCCTGTCTGGCGACGGGTGTGATCCACCCGGGGACCGGGGCGGCGCGGGCATGGAGTTCGGGCTGCTGGGGCCGCTGCTGGTGCGGTCGGGTGACCGGATGATATCGATCTCGGCGGCCCGGCAGCGAGTGCTGCTGGCCGGGCTGCTGCTGAGCGCCAACCGGGTGGTGCCGCTCGATGAGCTGTCCGATTTCCTGTGGGGAGATCGCCCGCCGCCGACGGCGCGGGTGACTCTTCAGAACTACGTGAAGCGGCTGCGCCGGGCGCTGGGGGATGCCAGTCATTCCCGGATCGTCACCCACTCGAGTGGTTACCTGATCAGGGTCGGCCCCGACGAGCTGGACGTCACCCGTTTCCAGACCCTTCAGGACGAGGCCCGCGCCGCCGCGCGGCGGGGGGAGTGGCACCTGGTCTCGGCCCGGTTGCACCGGGCAATGGCCTTGTGGCGTGGCGCGCCGCTGGCGGATGTCGCGTCTGACCGGCTGGCGGCGCGCGTGACGCCGCGGCTGGCCGAGTTGCGGCTGCAGGCGCTGGAGGCCCGGGTCGACGCCGATGTCCGCCTGGGCCTGCACGACGAGGTGCTGGGTGAGCTCGTGCAGCTGGTCGCCGGGCATCCGGCGCGCGAGCGGCTGCACGCGCTGCTGATGCTCGCGCTGTACCGGGCGGGCAGGCGGGGGGAAGCCCTCGCCGCCTACCGGCAGGCACGCCAGTTGCTGATCGCGGAGTTCGGGCTGGAGCCAGGACCCGAGCTGCGCCGGGTGCACCAGCAGATCCTCGCCGCCGACCCGTGCCTGCATGCCGGCCTGCGCGCGGCGGCGCCAATGGTGCCTTAGGCCTGGCGCCCGGCGATGCCGTCCAGGGCGGTGTCCACCACGTCGCGGACGAAGCGGTCGCTGAGCGGGGCGTGGCCGTGCAGCAGCCGGTGGTACAGCGGGCCGTACAGCATGTCGAGCGCGACCTCGATCTTGGTGTCGGCCGGGATCTCGCCCCGCTCGATCGCCCGGCGAAAAACCTCGCGCGCCTGGCCGCGGCGCGGCTCGACGAACCGGGCCCGGTACTGCGCGGCGAACCCCGGGTCGGCCTGCGCCTGCGAGATCAGCCCGGCGATCACCCGGCCATAGGGTCGGCTGCCGGCCAGCCTGGCCCACGGGCGCAGCAGCGCCAGCAGGTCGCCGCGCAGCGAGCCGGTATCGCGCGCCGTCGGGGTGGCGGCCGCCCACTCGCTGAACAGCGCGTCGAGCGCCAGCGTCTCCTTGGTGGGCCACCAGCGGTAGATCGTGGCCTTGCTGACCCCCGCCCTCTCGGCCACGGCATCCATGCTCACCCCGGACAGGCCGCGGTCCAGCAGCAGGTCCGCGGCCGCCTCGAGGATGGCCACGCGGGCCTTTTCGCTGCGGGGCCGCCCGCGCCTGGGCGTGGCCGGGTCGTTCACCGTGCGCCCCGGCCATGATCGGGATCCCGAACGTCACGCCCCGGGGCGGGCCCGGTCCCGCGACGGCTTTGCTTGCACTGCATTAGATGGACATCGAACCATGGTTGTCCAGGCAGGTCGAGCAGCCCGCGCCGCAGGCGCTCCTCGCGGTCGCCCGGCGGCTCAGATGTCCGGACGGGTCAGCGTCATCCCGGTGAATCTGATCTCGCCGCCGCCCCTCGTCCGATACCATTGCCAGCGCTTTACTTCGCCTTAACGATTGCTTGACCATTTCGCGCAGTTGCGCGCCAAGGTCGAATCGGGTGTCAGGTTGACATCGCACGCCACGGCAGACCGGGTTCCGGTCACCAGGAAGCGGGCCCGTGGGGCCCGCCGTCCCCGCGTCTACCTGCACGTCGGGGAGCCGAAGACCGGCACGACGTTCCTGCAGCACGTCATGTGGGGCAACCGCGACCAGCTGGCCGCCCGGGGGCTGCTCCTGCCCGGATACACCCGGCGAGATCATTCCCGGGCCAGCCGGGACCTGCGCGAGACCCTACGGCCGGCCTGCGACCCCGCCGACACCTGGGTCGGCGAGTGGGACGTGCTGGCGGGCCAGGCGCTGTGTGCCCGCGAGGCGGCGGTCGTCTCCGACGAGGTGCTGGCCGCGTGCACTCCCGAGCAGGCCGAGCGGGCCGTCCGGTCGCTGCAGCCGGCCCAGGTGCACGTCGTTCTCACCGTTCGGGACTTCGCGACCCTGCTGGCGGCCGAGTGGCAGGAGGAGGTCAAGTGCCGCGGGACCGTGCCCTGGGAGAGCTGGCTCGCGGAGGTAAGGGACGCCGAGCCGACCGCCGACCGCCGCGACGCGTCGTGGTTCTGGAAGATCCACGACACGCTGGCCATCCTCGAGATGTGGTCGCGGCACATCCCGCCCGACCAGGTGCACGTGGTGATCATGCCGCGGCAGGGCCAGAGCGAGGAGCTCTGGGCCCGGTTCGCCGAGGTTCTCGGGATCGACCCCGGCGGCATCGACCTGGACGGGGCGCGCAGCAACCCCTCGCTTGGCACCGTGGAAGCCGAGTTCCTGCGCCGCATGAACGAGGCGCTCCCGGCCGGGGTGCCTGACTGGTTCTACACCAGGAACATCAAGCGCATCCTCGCGCACGGCATCTTGAGCACACGGCCGGGCCAGACGCGCCTGGTCCTGCCCCCCGGCCTGGAGGCGTGGGCCGCCCGGCAGTCGCAGGCGCTCGCCGTGGGCCTGCTCGACTGCGCGTACCACATCGCCGGCGACCTGGACGACCTGGTCTCGCGCCCCGCGGCCGAGGAGTACGTCGGGCCCTCCGACCAGCCGGCCGAGGCGCTGCTGGAGACCGCCGTTCACGCCGTGGCGGGCATGGCGGACACGCATTACCGGCAGATCTTCGCGCCCCGGCCGAAGCGGGAGCGGCAGCGCCCGCGGCAGGCGATCACCAGGCTGAAGTGGAGCGTTCTGAACGGGCGCCGGACCAAGCGCCTGCTGCGCAACGTCAGTCACCGGCCGGTGGCGCGGCGCCTGCGGGTGGTCATCTGGCGGGTACTGATGCATCCCGCGCGTTACGGGTAGCGGCGCGTCACAGGCAGCCCGGGGCCGCAGGAATCGGGATCCCGGACGCCACGTCCCGGGCGAGCCCGGCCCCGCGACGGCTCTGCTCGTGCTGCATCAGATGGACATCGAATCATGATTGCCCAGTGGTCGCGAAGCTCAGATCCCGCTCAGCCGGGCGGGCCCTCGGTGAGTGGCGGGTAGCCAAGCGTGTTGTGCAGCTCGCTGACCCTGTGGGCCAGGTCGCCGGAGAGCTGAGCGGCCGGGAGTCCTGCTCCGCAACCGGGAGTGTCGATGCCAACCGGGGCACGCAGGGGATCGTTTACTTGTTCCAGCGGCGGGGTCGGGGCGGATACGCGGGGGAGGCCGAGGAAGGCACCGATGGCGGCGACGGTCGCGCCGTGGTCGAGGACGAGGTCCTCGTAACGGACCCGCAGGCACGACTGCGGGTGCGCCCGCTCGAAGTTGGCGATCGATCCCGCCTGGGCGATCCACCACGC
>JASHUI010000015.1:0-2927 GCA_030040095.1 Streptosporangiaceae bacterium
GAGCCGGGCGACCGCGGCCTGGATGTCGCCGGACGCCACGCCCCGGCCGCGCAGCTCGGCCGCGAGCGCGCGGCCGGACAGCCCGCGCCCGTGGTGCCGCGACTCGACCCAGGCGTTCGCGAACAGGGCGTCATCGATGAGCCTCACCTCGGCGAACCGGCCGAGCACCGCCTCGGCGGCCTCCTCGGGCACCCCGCGCCGCAGCAGCGCCGCCTCAAGCTGCGCCCTGGTCCTCGGCGCGGCCGCCAGCAGCTTCAGGCACACTTCCCGGGCGACCGCCTCGGGATCCGGTTCGCCGGCGGGCCCGCCCGGCGCCCGCCTAGTTGCCACCGCCGGGTACCACCTTGAGCCCGGCCGCCGGGGCGCCCGCCCCCTTCGCCGTGCCCGGCGCCTCCGCGTCCATGCGCGGCCCGACGCCGAGCTTCTCCTTGATCTTCTTCTCGATCTCGTTGGCGAGGTCCGGGTTCTCCCGCAGGAAGTTCCTGGCGTTCTCCTTGCCCTGGCCGAGCTGGTCGCCCTCGTAGGTGTACCAGGCGCCCGACTTGCGCACGATCGACTGGTCCACGCCCAGGTCGATCAGGCTGCCCTCCCGGCTAATTCCAATTCCATACAGAATATCAAATTCTGCGGTTTTGAAAGGAGGACTGCATTTATTCTTTACCACTTTAACGCGAGTGCGATTACCTACTGAATCCGTGCCATCCTTAAGGGTTTCAATCCGCCGGATGTCGAGGCGAATAGAGGCATAGAACTTCAGTGCTTTTCCGCCCGTAGTGGTTTCGGGGCTGTTATGGACCATGATCCCGTCGGCGAGATAGTTATGCGATCCCTCGACCTCGATGTCGTAGCGGCTCATGATCGGGCAGTTCTTCTTGACCGAGATGTCGATCACCTGGGCGGGCACCGGACGGATGACGGGCTCGACGAACTCTGGCTGGACCGCGAATTTGCCCCGGAAACGTGGCAACAACTTGTAGTCCATTGACGGATGGATGAAGGGGGCCACGAGCTTCTGGAACTTGGCCGAGGCCGATGTGGTGAACATGAGGACGGACACTCGCCGGGCACCACTGACGCCGAGCCTCACGTCCAGTCCGTGGCTGTCCCGCAGGTACTGAACCAGTCGCTCCCGCGAACCCGGGCTCATCGCCTCAACGCAGATCTCGATCCGGCCGCTTCCGCCCTGCGTTCGTTCCTGGACCCCCTTGGACCGGAGAGTGAAGCAGCCGTCGTCCATATACCAGATGGCGAGCGCGAACGGCGTGAGCGCCTTCAGGTAGTCCCAGGTCAGATGCCTCTTCCCGTCCCCTTGATAAACAACCTCACGTAGCTCGCCCAGCTCTGCCAACGGGGTAAAGTCCGCGAACACCGCACCCCTGGCATTCACGGTCCTGGAGTGAGGGATATTCGCCAGCAGCGAGACCTTCCAGTCCAGGTAGGCCGCCTGCTCAGCCCCATGCCCCATGCGGAAACGGGCGCTGTGGTCTTCCGGGCGAACCGGCCTGGACAGGTTGCCGTCGCCCATGACGCTGCCGAGGATCACCTGTTGCTGCGAGGAGCTGAGCAGGTGAGGTTGGGCGAGCATGACCCTGTCGCCCACTGCGATCTCGCCTGCTTCGCGCCATCCCCCTGGGGTGCGCACCAGGTGATTGCGTGTGAGATCCATGATGGCCCGGCCGTGCCCGGTGCCACCGCCCGGCCGTTCGACCACGAAGTGCAGGAATTCTTCCGTGGCGCCGTTATTGAACCAGTTAACGACCTTCTTCGGAACGACTTTGCCGAGCTCCGGATCGTAGGACAGGACCTCGACCTGCATCTTCTGGTCGACGATCTTCCCTATCTGCTCCCACGTACCGTCAGCGAGGGTGACATATGTATACCAGGATGCGCATCCGAACATGACTCCTATCTTTTCCCGCAATTGGTTGATAAAAATTGCGGTGGTCTTGGTCTGGTTCAGCGCACCTGCGATCTTGCGGAGGGCCTGGGACATGAGACGGGCCTGGAGGCCGACGTGGCTGTCCCCCATCTCGCCCTCGATCTCGGCCTTGGGCACCAAGGCGGCCACCGAGTCGACGACTATGACGTCGATGGCGGCGGACCGGATGAGCATGTCGGCTATCTCCAGCGCCTGCTCGCCGGTATCCGGCTGCGAGACCAGCAGCGCGTCGGTGTCCACGCCGAGTTTCTTGGCGTAATCGGGGTCGAGCGCGTGCTCGGCGTCGATGAACGCGGCGATTCCGCCCGCCTTCTGCGCGTTTGCTACCGCATGAAGGGCCAAACTGGTCTTCCCGCTGCTCTCGGGCCCGTATATCTCCACGATGCGGCCGCGGGGAAGGCCGCCGATGCCGAGTGCCACGTCGAGCGAGATGGACCCGGTCGGGATCACCTCCACCGGGGCGCGGGTGTCGTCGCCGAGTCGCATGATCGCGCCCCTGCCGAACTGCCGCTCGATCTGGGCGAGCGCGGTCTCCAGGGACTTCTCCCTGTCGCCGCCCTTGGGGCCCAGCCTGTCGTTCGGTGCCATGTGAACTCCCGTGGGATCAGGGGCCTTCCGCCGGCCGTGCTGCCGGGCGGCGCCTGGTCATCCGTCACTGCCAGGCCATGTTCCGCAGGCCTGCCTCGCTGTCGGGCCCGACGTTACGCGCCGCCTCCGACAATTTCCGGGATGCCGGGCCGCGTGTTGCCCGGCGGGTCGCCGGCAGGTCATCTGGCGGAGCCCCGCGCAGAGACGGTTCCGCAGGTCTTAGCCTAGACGAACAGCTGTTCGATCATGAGAACGACGCGCCGAAACACTCGAAAACATCGGGGTGGCCGGCCGTCGGCGCTCCTTGACCGGGCGGCGGTAGCGGCCGGGCGGCATCAAGCAGGCGCGCGAAGGCACTCCCGGACCTGGCCGGCCAGCGCCGCGACGTCCACCGGGCCGG
>JASHUI010000174.1:0-4771 GCA_030040095.1 Streptosporangiaceae bacterium
GGCGACGCTCTGCCCCGGTGCGCGTCGGCAACGGTGCCTGGAGCCAGCGGCAGCTTGACGTGTACGGCGAGCTGCTCAACGCCGTTTACCGCCTGTCCGACCACCTGTTCGACAACGCCACCCGACGGGTTGGGCCAATGGCCGCCCCTGACAAGTGGGGCGCGCCCCCCGATCTGGCACCGGTGACACGGCGGTTCCTCATCCAGCTGGCCGACACCGCCGCGCTGCGCTGGCAAGAAAAAGACCAGGGGATCTGGGAGGTTCGCAGCGAACCTCGGGACTTCCTGTACTCCAAGCTGATGTGCTGGGTTGCCCTGGACCGGGCGGTGGGCCTGGCGGACCGTCTCGGCGCCTCCGACCGAGTCGAGGCGTGGAAGCAGACCCAGGACCAGATCCGTGAAGCGATCCTGACCAGAGGCTGGAGCGACCGGGTCAACGCCTTCACCCAATCGTTCGGCTCCGACGAGCTTGATGCCTCCAGCCTGATGCTGCCCTTGGTGGGGTTGCTTCCCGCCGACGACCCTAGAGTGCTGGCCACGATCAAGGCGACGGAAGAACACCTCACCGACGATCGCGGCCTGGTGTACCGCTACCGGAGCCACGACGGGATCGAGGGCGAAGAAGGCACGTTCCTTCTGTGCACCTTCTGGCTGGCTCAAGCCCTGGCCCGAGCCGGACAGCCGGCTCGGGCCCGCGCCGTCTTCGACCGGGCCGCCGCCTTCGTCAACGACGTGGGCCTGCTCGCTGAGGAGGTCGATCCCGGCAGCGGAGAGCTCCTGGGCAACTTCCCCCAGGCCTTCAGCCACATCGGGCTCGTCAACGCGGCCTGGGCCATCTCTGAGATCGAACTTCGACAGACGCCGCCGGTTGAAGGTGCCCCCGGCACGTCGGGTTCGCCGGATCGAACTCCGGCTTGATGCCGGCCGCCGCCAGCTCGCCGGCGATCGGCTTCCGACAACGGAAATCTTCTCGGCGGCCACCCGCGCGTCATGTCTGTCCTGGAAAATAGCGACCGGGACGGGCTCACCGGCCCCCTGGGGTGCCTGCCGCAGAGCCCGGGTGACGACCAGGGTCTCCTGCGGGACGAGCCGGCCGGGCGCCCGGGAGGAGGAACCCCATGTCCAGCGCCGTCGGTGCCCAGCCGCCACTGCATCAAGACCCGGAGCCGGCGTCGGCGAAGGATCAGCAGAAGGCCGGCGCGCTGGGCCTGACGTCGGCGACCGGTCTGGTCATCGGCACGATCGTCGGGGCCGGGGTGTTCACGATGCCGGCCGTGCTGGCAGGCGCGGGCACCGTCTCGCTCGCCGTGCTCGCGGTGATCGCCGTGGGCGCGATGGTGCTGGCTGTCTTGTTCGGCCAGCTGACCAGGCGGATCCCGAACTCCGACGGCGGGCTCTACGCCTACGCCCGGCACGAGTTCGGCGACTTCGCCGGCTACCTGACCGGCTGGTGCTACTGGATCCAGGCCTGGGCGGGCAACGCGGCCATCGTCTCGTCCTGGGTGTTCTACGTCGACGCCCTGTTCGGCATCGCGCCGTCGGGCCTCGGGAACTGGGGGATCGCGCTGATCGGGCTGTGGATCCCGGCGGCGGTGAACCTGGCCGGGCTCAGGCAGACGGCCTGGCTCCAGAACATCACCGTGGTGCTGAAGTACCTCCCGCTGCTGTTCGTGGGCGTGGTGGGCTGGTTCTTTGTCACCAAGGCCAATTTCGGCGCGTTCAACGCATCCGGCGGCAGCCTGTACTCAGCGATCGGGATCGCCGCCGGAGTGGCGCTGTTCTCGTTCATCGGCGTGGAAACAGCGGCCATCACCGCCAAGCGGGTCAAGGACCCGCGCCGGAACGTCGGCCGCGCCTCGCTGCTCGGTACCGGCGCCAGTGCCATCGTCTACCTGGCGGTGTCGGCCGCGGTCATGGGCCTGGTGGCCCACCACGCGCTGGTCAACAACGGAGCGCCATTCGTCAACGCCTTCCAGGCGATCTTCCCCCACGGCGCCTGGGCCGGGAAGCTGGTCGCCGCGCTGGCGGCGACCTCCGGGTTCGGGGCGCTCGTCGGCTGGACCCTGGTCACCGCCGAGGTGTCGCGGGCACCAGCCAACGACGGCCTGTTCCCGGGGCCGTTCGCCTGGGCCGACCGCAGGGACACGGCCTGGTTCGGCGTCGTGGTCGCGGCGGCGCTGCCGTCGCTGCTGATGCTGTGGCGCTACACCACCAGTTCCGGGCTGACGGTCTTCACCTACCTGGTCAACCTGACCGTGGTCACCGTGGCCATCCCGTACCTGTTCTCGGCCTGCGCCCAGCTCACCTACCTGGTGTCCCGCCGCCGGCCGCTGCAGGGATGGCTACTGGCCCGGGACCTGTCGGTCGCCGTGGCCGCGGCGCTGTTCTCGCTGTGGGTCACGTTCGCCGCCGGGTACTCGGCGGTGTACCAGGCTATGGTCGTGGTGCTAGCCGGAATAATCTTCTACGCCTTCATCAGGGCCCACCGTGAACGCCTCGGCCAGGTCCCGGCGCCGACGGGTCTCGCGGGCGCGGCGGCCGACGGCGAGAACCTGGAGGGACGGTCATGACGTTCAGCGTGCAATCAGAGGTGGGCCAGCTGCGGCAGGCCATCGTTCACCGGCCGGGCCTGGAGCTGTCCCGGCTCAGCCCGCGGAACATCGCAGAGCTGCTGTTCGACGACGTGCTGTGGGCGAAGAAGGCCAAGGAAGAACACGACGTGTTCGCCGAGACGCTCCGCGACCAGGGCGTGCGGGTGCACTACTTCGGGGAGTTGCTGGCCGAGACGCTGGAGCTGCCCGAAGGCAGGGCGTTCGTGCTGGACCGGGTGTGCACACCCGAGATCCTGGGCCCGGCGCTGGTCGGCCCCCTGCGCGAGCTGTTCGATGACCTTGACGGGTCACGGCTGGCCGAATACCTGGTCGGCGGGGTGCTCAAGGCTGACCTGCGGCCGCTGCGGGCCAAGAGCCTGAAATGGGACATGCTGCGGGCCGATGACTTCCTGCTTCCCCCGCTTCCCAACCACCTGTTCACCAGGGACAACTCCTGCTGGGTTTACGGCGGGGTCTCGGCGAACCCGATGGCCAAGCCCGCCCGGCAGCGGGAGAGCCTGCACATCCGCGCCGTGTACCGTTACCACCCGATGTTCGCCGACGCCGATTTCGTCACCTACTACGGCGACGACGATGCCAATCACCTGCCGGCCAGCGTGGAGGGCGGCGACGTGCACGTCCTGGGCCACGGCACGGTCCTGATCGGCATGGGTGAGCGGACCACGCCGATGGCGGCGGAAATCCTGTCCCGCGCCCTGTTCGCCAGCGGCCAGGCTCACACCGTGATCGCCATCGAGCTGCCCAAGTCGCACGCGATGATGCACCTCGACACGGTGATGACGATGATCGACCGCACGACCTTCGTGCTCTACCCCTACATCGACCGGCACCCGCGATCGTGGACCATCACCCCCGGCGCTCACGCGGGAGACCTGGAGGTCACGCACAACCGCAGCCTGTGGGACGCCCTCGCGGCGGCGATCGGCGTGGACGCGGTCACCGTGCTGATCACCGACGAGGACATCCGGGCCGCCGAACGCGAGCAGTGGGACGACGGGAACAACTACCTGGCTGTCGCGCCCGGCGTGATCCTGGGTTACGACCGCAACGTCGCCACCAACACCATGCTGCGCAAGCACGGCATCGAGGTGATCGACGTGCCCGGCAGCGAACTCGGCCGCGGCCGGGGCGGTCCTCGTTGCATGACCTGCCCGATAGAGCGCGATCCGGCCTAGCAACGCGAGGAGTACCTGATGGACCTGCACGGGCGCAGCCTGCTGAAGGAAACCGACCTCAACGCCGAAGAGTTCATTTTCCTTGTGGATCAGGCGCGGCAGTTGCGGGCGGACAAGCGCCAGGGCGTGATCGGGCGGCGACTGGCGGACCGCAACATCGCCCTGATCTTCGAGAAGACCTCCACGCGGACCCGGTCCGCGTTCGAGGTGGCTGCCCATGACGAGGGCGGGCATGTCACCTACCTCGGCCCCGGGGAATCCCAGCTGGGCCACAAGGAGTCGGTGAAGGACACCGCCCGCGTGCTCGGCCGCATGTTCGACGGCATCGAGTACCGCGGCTTCGCCCAGGAGTCCATCGACGTCCTCGGCGAGTACGCCGGGGTGCCGGTCTGGAACGGGCTCACCGACACCTGGCACCCGACCCAGATGCTGGCCGACATCTTGACCATGAGCGACCATTCCAGCAAGCCACTGGCCGAGGTGTCCTTCTGCTACCTGGGGGACGGCCGGAACAACACCGCGAACTCGCTGCTGGTGACCGGGGCCAAGCTCGGCATGGACGCCCGCATCTGCGCCCCGGCGGCGCTCGAGCCGTCGGCGGAGGTGCGCGGCATCGCGGCGGGGCTGGCCGCCGGATCAGGCGCCAGGCTCCTGGTGACCGAGGACGTCAACACCGGCGTGGCCGGAGTGGACTTCGTCTATACCGACGTGTGGCTGTCTCTGGGCGAACCGGAGGATCAGTGGGACACCCGGATCGACCAGCTTCTCCCCTATCAGGTCAACGCCGACGTCATGAAGGCCACCGGTAACCCAGGCGCGAAGTTCATGCACTGCCTGCCCGCCCTGCACAACCGCGACACCGAAATAGGCGAGCATCTCTACGACAAGCGCGGGCTCGACGCCCTCGAAGTCACCGACGAGGTGTTCGAATCGCCGGCTTCGGTGGTATTCGACCAGGCAGAGAACCGGATGCCCACGATCAAGG
>JASHUI010000175.1:0-6732 GCA_030040095.1 Streptosporangiaceae bacterium
CGGGCCCGGGTCGCCTCGATCGCCGGGGCCAGGTCCCTGACCGCGCCGCTGGCCCCCGGGTACGGCAGCAGCACCCCGAACAGCTCGCCGTCCGGCTGCGCCGCGATCAGCCCGGGCGTGACCTCGCCGGTGACCAGCTCGATGCCGAGCGGCTCGGCGCGGGTGGCCAGCACGGCCAGGGTCTGCGGCAGGCAGTCCGCGTCGGCCAGGAACACCCGGCCCTTCCCGGCCGCCCGCCGGGCCAGCGTCATGGCCTCGGCCGCCGCGGTCGCCTCGTCCAGCATCGACGCGCCCGCCACCGGCAGCCCGGTCAGGTCCTCGACCATGGTCTGGAAGTTGAGCAGCGCCTCGAGGCGGCCCTGCGAGATCTCCGGCTGGTACGGCGTGTACGCGGTGTACCAGGCCGGGTTCTCCAGCAGGTTGCGGCGGATCACCGCGGGCGTCACCGTGCCGTAGTAGCCCAGGCCGATCATCGAGGTCAGCACCTGGTTGCCGGCGGCCATCCGGCGCAGCTCGGCCTGGGCCTGCTCCTCGGTCAGCGGCCCGGGCAGGCTCAGCTCGCGGTCGGCGGCCAGGCCCGCGGGCAGCGCCGCCGAGACGAGCTCGTCCAGCGAGCCGTAGCCGATGGTCTTGAGCATCTGGGCCTGATCGTCCTCGGACGGCCCGATATGACGCTGCGCGAAGTTCATGGGAGCCTCCTCGGCCTGGGCCCGTCACCGGGCGCCGGTGCTGCTGTTAGCCGGAGTCCCCCTCTGTCCCCGCGGGCGCGAGTCCAGAGCCGCTTGTCCCGCCCGGTCCCTGATGCCTGAGAGGTTCCGGGGATGTTGCCCCTTCGGCGCCCCGCCGCTGGCTGCGCGGGGACTCTCCCGGGCGGTGTCATCAGCGCACCCGAGCCTACCCGAGCCGGGCAGCGCTGTTTTACTGAAGCTCATGAGGCAGACCTGGTTCATCACCGGTTCGTCCCGCGGCTTCGGACGCGCCCTCGTCCGCGCCGCCCTCGACGCCGGTGACCGCGTCGTCGCCACGGCGCGCCAGCCCGGACAGCTCGGCGAGATCGCGGAGCGGTACGGCGACAGCGTGCTGCCGCTCGCCCTCGACGTCACCGACGCGGATGCGGCGCGCGCCGCCGTCGCGGCGGGTATCGGACGCTTCGGCCGGCTGGACGTCGTTGTGAACAACGCCGGGTACGCGAACGTGGCGCCCATCGAGACCGGCGACGAGGCTGATTTCCGCGCCCAGTTCGAGACCAACTTCTGGGGCGTGTACCACGTATCCACAGCGGCGATCCCGCACCTGCGGGAGCAGGGCGGCGGCACCATCGTGCAGTTCTCCTCGGTCGGCGGGCGGGTGGGCGGCTCGCCGGGCATTGCCAGCTATCAGGCCGCCAAGTTCGCGGTCGACGGTTTCAGCCGCGTGCTCGCGGCCGAGACCGCGCCGTTCGGCGTCAAGGTCATCGTCGTAGAGCCCAGCGGCTTCGCGACCGACTGGGCCGGTTCCTCCATGACGGTGCGCGAGATTCCCGCCGACTACGACGCCACGATCGGGGCGATGGACCGGATGATGCGCCGCAGCCCTGCCGGTCCCGCAGGCGACCCGGCGCGCGCCGCCGAGATCATCGTGACCACCGTCAAGCGCGATAACCCGCCCTCGCATCTGCTGCTGGGAGTGACCGCGGTCGAGATGGCGCTGAGGTACTCGAGGCGGCAGCTGGCCGAGGCGACCGCCTGGGAGAACGTCAGCCGGTCGGCCGACTACGCCGAGCCCTACCCGCCCGCCTACCCGGCCGACGCCACGACCCCAATCCATGAGCGGGGAGGATTCTCAGTGAATAGAACTGAGAATCCTCCCCGCTAACTCGATCATGCCTAGCCGCGGACCTCGACGGGCGCGGGGCGGATCTCGGCGACGGGAACCGGGACCGGGTTGTCATCGACCGGGCGGGCGCGGCGCAGCGTCACGTAGCTGACGACCACGCCGACCGCGACCAGCGCGATCGTGACGACCAGCCCCGTGTGGTAGCCGTCGATGAACGCCAGCCCCGGGCTCACCCCGCGCCGGAGTTCGGCGCCCTGGGCGGACCGCAGCACGGCGCCGATCACCGTGATGCCGAGCAGCCCGGCGACCTCCCGCGAGTTGTTCAGCAGGGCCGAGGCGATGCCGGAGCGCTCCTGCGGCATGCTTGCGAGCACCGCGGTGGTCAGCGGCACGTTCATCAGCCCCGACCCGGCGCCGAAGAAAAGGAAGCCCGGCATGAGGCTGGCGAACGTCGCGCCCGCGCCCAGCCGCCAGAACAGGTACAGGCCGATCGCCTCGAGCACCAGCCCGAGCGCGACCACCCGGTGCGCCCCGGCCCGCGCGGCCAGCGGCCCGGCGAGCCCGGCGAACAGCGCCATGCACAGCGCCATGGGCAGGAACGCCAGCCCGGCCATGGTCGGCGAGAACCCGAGCACCTCTTGCAGGTAGATCGAGGTGAAGAAGTAGATACCGAAGATCCCGAACGCCCACAGCATCATGGTGCCGGTGCCGCCGCCGAACACCCGGGAGCGCAGCAGCCCGAGCGGGATCATCGGCCGCGCCGAGCGGACCTCGATCAGCATGAACACCGCGCCCGCCAGGGCGGCCAGCGCGAACGCGCCGAGGATCAGGCCCGAGGTCCAGCCCTTGTCGTGGCCCTCGATCAGCGCGTAGACCAGCGAGAACAGCGCGACGACCGACGCGGTCAGGCCGGGCACGTCCAGATGGCGGGTCGCCGAGGCGTCCCGCGACTCCCCGACCGCGAGCAGCGCGATGGCGAACGTGATCGCGCCGACCGGCACGTTGATGAAGAAGATCCAGCCCCAGTGCAGGTGCTGGCTGATCAGCCCGCCGATCAGGGGCCCGAACGCCAGCGCCATCGCGCCGATCGCGGTCCACACCCCGACGGCGGTGGTCCGTTCCCTGGCGTCGTGGAAGGTGGCCACGATGATCGCCAGCGTGGTCGGCACCAGCAGCGCGGCGCCCAGGCCCTGGACCAGCCGCATCCCGATCAGGACGGCGCCGCTGCCGGCCAGCCCGGCGCCCAGCGAGGCGGCGGTGAAGATCGTCAGCCCGATGAGGAACAGCCGGCGCCGCCCGAACACGTCGGCCAGCCTGCCCCCGACCAGCAGCAGCGCGGCAAAGACCAGGATGTAGCTGCTGACCACCCACTCCAGGCCCGCGATCGACAGGTGCAGGCTGCGCTGGATGGTGGGGATCGCGACGTTGGTCACGTTGTTGTCGAGATAGGTCATGAAGGTGGCGAGCCCAACGGCCACCAGGCTCCACCAGCGTCTGGACATCTGGCTCTCCTCAGAGTCGTCATGTACGTCGTTCCCATACGGCGTACCTATACGTCGCTCCTATACGTTGTACATCCTTGAGCATCGTGCCTTGTACGGCGTATAGTTGTCAAGTGATGGCATCCACACAGGCAAGCGACGGCGACCCCGAACGCCCCCGGCTGAGCAAGGAGACGGTGGTCGACCAGGCGCTGGCCATCGCCGACGCGGACGGGCTCGAGGCACTGACGATCAGGCGGCTGGCCAACGAGCTGAGCGTCACCCCGATGGCGTTCTACTGGCATTTCCGCAGCAAAGAGGCCTTGCTCGGCGGCCTGGCCGAGCGGCTCTGGGGCGAGATCGACGCCGACGTCGACCCGGCCGCGGACTGGCCGCGGCAGCTGCGCGGCCTGATCGAGTCGCTGGTGCGGGTGCTGCGAACGCACCGGTGCGCGTCCCAGGTCCTGGTCCCGAGCGAGAAGCTGCACAGCGAGGCCGCGCTCCGGGTCACCGAGACCGCTCTCGACGTGCTGCGGCGGGCCGGATTCGATCCCGTGCACGCGAGCGAGATCGCGCGCAACGGGCTGTGGACCGGCCTCATGCTGGTGATGAGCGCGCCGGACTACGATTCCGGGCTCAGCCAGGGCGAACGGGCCGAGGTGCAGCGCCGCAACCAGGTCCGGCTGGCCATGCTGCCGCCGAGCCGGTACCCGCGCCTGGTCGAGGCCGCGGGCCCGATGACGGCCTGCGGCCCCGACGACCAGGAGTTCCACTACCGGTTCGGGATCGACCTGTTCATGGCCGGGGTCCAGGCCGAGGCGGCGGAGGCCAGGGCGGCGCAGGCCGAGAGGGAGCAGGCCGAGAGGGAGCAGGCCGAGACAGAGCAGGCCGAGACGGGGCGGGCCGAGAACGGGCAGACCGCGGCGCGGTCCGCGGCCGGCTAGCCGGTCTTGCGCGCCCGGCGGCGGGCCAGTTCGTCCGGTCCCGGTCTCGCGGCGCCCTCCTCATCCGGCGCCGCCGTCCCCGCGTCCTCGGCCCGTTCCGACGGGAGGTCGGCCAGGGTGCCCTCGACCTCCTGCCAGACGCGGCCCAGCGCGATGCCGAACACGCCCTGGCCGCCCTGCAGCAGGTCCACCACCTCGTCCGGCGACGTGCACGCGTAGACGGTCACGCCGTCGCTCATCAGCGTGACCTGGGCCAGGTCGCTGGCCCCGTGCTCGCGCAGGTAGCCGACCGCGGTCCTGATCTGCTGCAGCGAGATGCCGGTGTCCAGCAGCCGCTTCACGATCTTGAGCGCCAGGATGTCCCTGAATCCATAGAGCCGCTGCGACCCGGAGCCGCTGGCCGGGCGCACGCTCGGCTCGACCAGCCCGGTCCTGGCCCAGTAGTCCAGCTGACGGTAGGTGATCCCGGCCGCGGTGCAGGCGGTCGGGCCCCGGTAGCCGAGGTCTTCGGGCGTCCCGCTCAGCTCCTCACCGAACAGCAGGCCCTGCTCGTCGGCGCGGGAGATGCTCGTCCGGCTGCGGGCCGCCTCGCCGCGCACCCCCGCCGACTGGCCCTTGCCCTTGATCACCGCCACGCGCACCTCCGGCCCGGGACCAGGAGTCCCTGGGTACTCGTCTCGAACCGTAGGCCGGGCGCGCCGAGGTCGTCAACGATCTGCCGCGGCGCGTCGCGGTTACAGTCATGAGTCACGACAAACCGTCACCCGCCGGCCTGCCGCCGGCCGCTCAGGTGGCCCGGCCGAAGTCCTCGGGAGTGATCGTGTCGAGGAACTCACGGAACTTCTCTACCTCGTCCTCCTGCTCGTCCGGGATCGCGATCCCGGCCTCCTCGAGGATCTCGTCGGCCGCGAAGATCGTGGCGCCAGTCCGCAGCGCCAGCGCAATCGAGTCCGACGGCCTCGCGCTGACCTCTTTGCCGTTCGAGAAGACCAGGTCGGCGAAGAACGTGCCGTTCCGCAGGGCGGTGATGTTCACCGTCCGCAGCTGAACGTCCAGCGCCTCGAGGATGTCCCGCATCAGGTCATGGGTCAGCGGCCGGACCGGCACCAGGCCCTGCTGGGCGTAGGCGATGGCGGTCGCCTCCATCGGGCCGATCCAAATCGGCAAGTACCTTTCCCCCTGCGTCTCTTTGAGCAGGACGATGGGCTGGTTCGTGGGCATCTCGACCCGGACGCCTACGACCTCCATCTGCCTCACGGCGGCTCCGTCCTCACGTGCGC
This sequence comes from Streptosporangiaceae bacterium, assembly GCA_030040095.1. GTDB lineage: Bacteria > Actinomycetota > Actinomycetes > Streptosporangiales > Streptosporangiaceae > JASHPR01. The sequence goes on from JASHUI010000175.1 coordinate 5,521, forward strand.
CTGACGCGCTGCCTTACTTCTGGACCCCGGTCTAAGGGCACTCCCTTTGTCAACGTACACCCGCTATCGGGACGTGCCCGCATCAGGCACTGGCCCCTCCTGCTGAAGTGCCATACCCAGCTCTGGGCGACCCAAGGCCCTCGCCCGGAAATCCGGCCTCGGCCAGCGCGGAATCCATGAGCGCGCCGTGCAGCCGCATGGTCAGCGCGGCGATCTCCCGCGCCGTGCGGTCCGCCCGCTCCCTGGCCTCCGGATTGCGCTGCCGCAGCGTCGGCGCGACCACCTGCTCGATGAACGACATCTCACGTTCCACCGCCGCCCGGACCGCCCGCAGGTGCCGCGGCTCCACGCCGAAGCCGGCCAGCACCGCGGCGGCGGATGCCACCTGCAGCGCGTCCTGGCCGTACACCCGGCCCACCCGGCGGATCAGCCCGAACGCCTCCAGCTCGGCCAGCTGCCTCTCCTCGATCCCGGCCGCGGCCAGCAGCTGCCGGCGGGTCAGCGGCCCGGCCACGGCGCCATGGTCGCCGGCGCCGCCCGGCGAGGCCGTCGCAGGAAGCAGCCGTTCCTTGATCACTCGCAGCGGCAGGTACTGGTCCCGCTGCGCGGTCAGGATGTAGCGCAGCCGCTCGACGTCGGCCTCGTCGAACCGGCGGTACCCGGACGGCGAGCGCGCGGGCTCGATCAGCCCCTCGGACTCCAGGAACCGGATCTTGGACAGGCTCACGTCAGGGAACTCGTCCTGGAGGCGGATCAGTACCTCGCCGATGCCGAGATACGCGCGAGCAGGCTGTGCGCTCATCCGCCGACCTGCGCGCCTCCGCCGTCAAGCTCCGCCCCCGAGCGCGGGCCGAGCAGGAAGACCAGGCGGAACTTGCCCACCTGCACCTCGTCGCCGCCGGTCAGGTCGGTTTCCTCGATCCGCTCCCGGTTGACGTAGGTGCCGTTGAGGCTGCCCACGTCGCGGACCGTGAACCGGTTGCCGGACCGGTAGAACTCGGCGTGCCGCCGCGAGACGGTCACGTCGTCAAGGAAGATGTCGCTGTCCGGATGCCGGCCGACTAGCGTCAGGTCGCTGTCCAGGAGGAACCGGCTGCCGGCGTTCGGGCCGCGCCGCACGACGAGCAGGGCCGTCCCGGCCGGCAGCGTGTCGACGGTCCCGGCGTCCGCGTACGAGTCATCGCCGAACTCCGCGTCGGGGGCCTCGCCGCC
>JASHUI010000176.1:0-4225 GCA_030040095.1 Streptosporangiaceae bacterium
CCCGTGCCACGGCTGCCCGGACCGCGAGGAGCACGCCCGGCAGGCCGACCAGCGGCACCGGCTGGAGCGGGAGGCCGAGGCGCTGGAAGTCCGGATCGCCGGCCGCACGCACGTGATCGCGCGCACCTTCGACCGGGTGTGCGCGGTGCTGGACGAGCTCGGGTACACCGAGGGCGACGAGGTGACCGCGGAGGGCAGGCGCCTGGCCGGCCTGTACACCGAGCTCGACCTGCTGGTCGCCGAGTGCCTGCGGCGCGGGCTCTGGGACGGGCTGGGACCCGCCGACCTGGCCGCCTGCGTCTCCGCGCTCACCTTCGAGTCGCGCAGGCCCGACGACGTCAGCCCGCCCCGGCTGCCGCAGGGACCGGTCCGCGGGGTGCTGGCCGAGATGGGCCAGGTCTGGGCCGAGCTGCGCGAGGTGGAGCAGGAGCACCAGCTGTCGTTCCTGCGGGAGCTGGACCCTGGCTTCGCCTGGACCGCGCATGCCTGGGCCCGGGGCCGGACGCTGGAACAGGTGCTGACCGACGACCTGACCCCGGGCGACTTCGTCCGGGCGGCGAAGCAGCTCATCGACCTGCTGGACCAGGTGGCCGCCGCGTCCAGGCCGGCCGCGGTGGAGGCCGTGGCCAGGCGCGCGATCACCGCCCTGCGCCGGGGCGTGGTCGCCTACTCCTCCGTCGGCTAGCGCGGGCTACCGGATCGGGGCCAGCACCGGCAGGTCATACGTGCGGCGGACGCTGCTGCCGAGGCGCGCGATGTCGGCGCCGTAGACGTGCAGCGAGATCGCGACCTCGCTGCCGTGGTTGCGGACCCGGTGGATGTCGCCGGGCGGGGCGAATCCGGTCACCTCGCCGACCTGGTAGACGGCCTGGCCGACGCTCTCCAGGGCGGTCTCGCGGTCGCGCAGCACGAACCGTTCCTCGTACTCGGCGCCCTGCACCACGCCCACCACGCACCAGGTGACGTGGTCGTGGATCGGCGTCGCCTGCCCGGGCCGCCAGACCAGGCCGCAGACCGAGAACGAGCCGTCGGGCTCGGCGTGCAGGGTGTGGCAGGCATACCCGTCCGGGCTGCCCTCGCGCTCCTGGGCGGTCAAGATCCCCGGCCCGGGCAGATGCAGTCGCAGCTGCTCGGCCACCAGCGCCGAGGTCTCCTGCCAGTCGGCGTGGCGGGCGGTGGCCCAGCGGATCGCGGAGGCGAGATCGGCCGGACAGCGGGTGCTGGCGATGTCCGTCTGTGTCATCGTGCCACTCCCCGGAAGAGCCTGGACCGGATGCGGCAATCCTAGGTATCCCGGACTGCCCGGCTCCAATGCCAAAACCCTTGTTTACCAATAGATGAAGTGGATAAATGACAAGGCCAGTGCGCGAACTGGCAACCGGCCCGTCAGCCGGGAGTTCCGCGCGACGCGGGCGGTCACTCAGTGTACCAGCGCGACCCCACTCAGGTCATCCGATCCGGCGCTGCCTGGCTCGGCGCCCGGGTTTCCTCCATCATGGCCAATTCCGGACGAGATCGCCGGTCGGTCAGGACGGGCCGAAACCAGAGGCTGTCCGAAACCAGCCCGGAGCAGCGGACCAATGTGAATACCGGGCGCCGGGTCCGGCCGCCCCTCGCCCGCTCATGAGTGTCAAAGTTCCGGCCACGCTGAAACAGCGACAACGATGGCGCCATCCACGCTATGGGTCGCCCGGTCCGGCCGTTGCCGCTCGCCTGCCGGCCGGTGCTGGCAGGATGGCCGGGTGGGCACGCTCATGCTGCTTGATTCCGCCTCGATGTACTTCAGGGCGTTCTACGGCGTCCCCGACACGGTCACCGCGCCCGACGGCACGCCGGTCAACGCCGTACGCGGGTTCCTCGACATGATCACCCGCCTGGTCCGCGCCCGCAGCCCGGACCGCCTGGTCGCGTGCCTGGACGCGGACTGGCGCCCGGCGTTCAGGGTGGCGGCGATCCCGTCGTACAAGGCGCACCGGGCCAACCCGGACGGCACGGAGCAGGTACCCGACGCCCTCACCGTCCAGATCCCGGTCATCGAGGAGGTGCTGGCCGCCGCGGGGCTGGCGATGGCGGGCGCCAAGGGTTACGAGGCGGACGACATCATCGGCACGCTCGCCGCCCGGGCCGACGGGCCGGTCGAGGCGGTCACCGGCGACCGGGACCTGTTCCAGCTGGTCGACGACTCCCGCCCGGTACGGATCGTCTACATCGCCCGCGGCCTGGCCAAGCTGGAGGTGGTTGACGAGGCCGCGGTGACCGCGCGGTACCAGATCCCGGGCCGGGCCTACGCCGCGTTCGCCACGCTGCGCGGCGACCCGAGCGACGGGCTGCCCGGCGTGGCCGGGGTGGGGGAGAAGACGGCCGCCGCTCTGGTGCGGGTGTTCGGCTCGATCGAGGCGATGCTCACGGCCCTCGACTGCGGGCACGGCGGCTTCCCGATGGGCAGCCGGGCGAAGCTGGTCCAGGCGCGTGACTACCTGCGGGCCGCGCTGCCGGTGGTCCGGGTGGCCGACGACGCGCCGCTGCCCCCGGTGGACGGACGGCTGGGCCAGCCTCCGGCCGACCCCGGGCGGCTGGAGGCCCTCGACGTGCGCTGGGGGCTAGGGTCCTCCCTGCGCCGCATGGTCGCCGCCCTGGCCGGCGCCACCCCAGCAGACTGAGCCACACGCGGGGGTCTGGACGGTTCAGCCGCCCGGCGGCGTGAGGCGGCGAAGCCGGCGCCAGCCGCGACGGTCGGCCGCAGGCCGGCCCGAGCGGATGGCACGCGGGGGGGTCTGGGGGGGTCGCCCCCCCGAATATCACAGCACCCGCAACGCGACCAGGCAGGTGTCGTCCTCGGGGTCGGTGGAGCCGAACGTGCGCAGCGCGGCCGCGATGGCCCGCTCCGGGTCGGCGATGCCGCACACGGCCGCGGATAGCTGCGCAACCCCGGTCTCGACGGACCGGTCCCGGCGCTCGATCAGCCCGTCGCTGTAGAGCAGCAGCAGGTCCCCGGGGGACAGCGCCAGGGTGGCCGCCGCGTACTCCTCCCGGCCGGCGCCCAGCAGGATGCCAGACGGCTGGCTCAGCGGGCGCGCCCACGCGCCCCGGACCAGGACCGGCGGCGGGTGCCCGGCCTGGGCCCAGGTCAGGGTGCGGCTCGCCGGATCGAAATAGCCCGCGATCACCGAGGCGGTGTGCTCGGGCGCGACGTGATGCACAAGGTCGTTGAGCCAGCCGACCAGCCGCTCCGGCGGCGAGCCGGTGATGGCCAGGCCGGCCAGTGCCCCGCGCAGCCTGGCCATGCCCGCCGCCGCCGCCAGGCCGTGCCCGGCGACGTCTCCGATCGCGATCAGAACGTGGCCGCCCGGCATTTCCGCGGTGATATACCAGTCGCCGCCCACCCGGCCGGCCCGGGAGGCCGGCAGGTACCGCACCATGGTCCGCAGTCCGGGCAGGTCGAATGGTTCATCGTGCAGCGGCAGAATGGCTCGCTGCAATTCCAGCGCCACGTGGCGTTCCTCAGCCAGCTCGGCTGCGAGCCTGGCCTCCGCCGCAAGCCCGGACCGTGCGCCGTTTTCCGGCGAGACCTGGAATTTAATAGCCTCAGAAGTCATCGGGGGTCGCATCTGGTCAGATTTCGTGCACCTAGCGTGAGGCATCCGGTGCCTCGCTGTCTAGATGCGGGCACAATTCTCACGGGTGAGATGATGCCCAGGCAAGGCAGTTGCGGACAACGGCGTCAGCGACGGACCGGAGGACACGATGCACACCGACGGGCCCGACCCGGGCCTCTACCCGCCGGGCCGGCTGGACCGGGCCGCGGCGGCGGCCCGCGGGGCGGGCCTGGCCGCGCTGCTGCTCACCCCGGGAGCCGACCTGCGCTACCTGACCGGCTACGACGCGCACCAGCTCGAGCGGCTCACCTGCCTCGCGGTTCCGGCGCTGCCGGACGGGTCGTCCCCTGGCGCCGGAGCCCGGCCGTTCCTGGTCGTGCCGAGGCTCGAGTTGCCCGCGGCGCAGGCGTCGCCTGCGGGCGGCCTGGGCCTGGAGATCATCCCCTGGGATGAGACCGACGATCCGTACGCCCTGGTCGCACGGCGACTGGGCATGACGGTCGGCCGGGTGGGCCTTTCGGACCGGATGTGGGCGCTGATGGTCCTCGGGCTGCGGGATGCCCTGCCCGGCGTGGACCAGGATCTGGCCAGCGCCGCGCTGCGCGGGCTGCGGGCCCGCAAGGGCGCCG
>JASHUI010000016.1:0-6889 GCA_030040095.1 Streptosporangiaceae bacterium
TACCGCTGTTCTTCTACTCCGACCTGTTCATCAAGCATCCCGAGGTGCGGGACCTGTTTCCGGTCTCGATGGCGGCGCAGCGCGGCCACCTGGTCGACGCGCTGGTAAAGATCGTTTCCAACGTGGACAGCATCCAGGATCTGACCACGTTCCTGCAGGGGCTGGGCCGCGACCACCGGAGGTTCGGCGCGGTCGCCGATCACTATGACGCGGTGGGCGCCAGCCTGCTGGCGACCTTGGAGCATTTCTCCGGGCCGGCCTGGACTCCCGAGCTGGCCGCGGACTGGAAGGAAGCCTACGATCTCATCGCCTCGGTCATGACCGAGGCGGCGCGGGCCGACGAGCAGCTCCACCCGGCCTACTGGCGGGGCACGGTCGTCGCCCATGAACGCCGGAGTTTCGACATCTCGGTGTTGTCCGTCCGGCCCGAGCCGCGCCTGGACTACCTGCCCGGGCAGTCGGTGGCGATCGAATGCGAGAGCCGCCCGAAGCTATGGCGCTACTACTCGATCGCGAACGCCCCGCGCCCGGACGGGCTGCTGGAGTTCCATGTCCGGCTGATCAACGGCGGCGCGGTGAGCATGGCGCTGACCAGCGACGCGATCGTCGACACCGAGCTCAGGCTGGGTTCTCCGGTCGGCGTGCTCACGCTCGCCGAGCCCGCTGCCCGGGACCTGTTGCTCGTGGCGGGCAGCACCGGGCTCGCCCCGCTGAAGGCCATCCTCGAGCAGGTGGCAGCGCTGCCGGAGCCGCCCCAGGTGCACCTGTTCTTTGGCGCGCGGACCGCCGACGGACTGTACGACCTGGACAACCTGGAGAAGACGGCCGCCCAGTATCCGTGGCTGACCGTGACCGCGGCCGTGTCGGCCGACCCCGCATTCGACGGCGAGACCGGCAGCCTTCCGGACGTGGTGGCCCGGCACGGCAACTGGTCCGGGCGCGATGTCTACCTGGCCGGCCCGACCGAGATGGTCAAGGAGACCGTCACCCGGCTGACCGCGGCGGGCGTGGCGCACGATCACATTCACATTGAGGACTTCGGGTGGAGCGAGCCTTGACAACAGCATGGTTCGACGAGGAGAACAGGCTGACTCCTGACGAACTTCAGACCATGACGTTTCCGACCACGCGGCTCGGGAGGCGCGGGTACGAGGAGGCGCCCGTCAACCGGTTCCTGCGCGAGGTGCACGCGGAGTTCGTCCGCCTGGTGAACGAGCGCGCGTCGCTGTGGCAGGAGGTGCAGCGGCTGCGGCAGCGGATCCTGGCCGGCGAGGTCGGCGCCGGCGACGAGCGAGGGGTGCTGTTCGGAGAGGCGGACGCCCACGTGCACGCGGTGCGGATACTGTCCACCGCCCAGATGACCGCCGACCGGTACGTGGCCGACGCTCAGGCGTACAGCAGCCGGGTCACCGAGGAGGCCAGGCTGCGCCGTTATGAGATCCTGCGCGAGGCCCAGGAGCACTCGAGCATGATCCTCGAAGACGCCCACGCCAAGGCCCGCGACGCGGCGGTCACCGCGCTGAACGGCTCGGTGCCGCCGCAGACCGACCGCGAGCGGCGGGCCGCGCAGGCCGAGCTGGCGTACCTGCGCACCTACAGCGGCGTGTACCGGGAGCACCTGCGGGCCTACACCGAGGGCATCCTGCGCGGCATCGAAGAGTGGGAGCGCAAGGAGGCGGCCTCGCTCCAGCAGGCGGCGTCAGTCGAGGAAACGGCACTTGGGTATGCCGAGCGCCGGAGCATCGGCAAGTGACCGCGGCGCATCCCGGCCTAGGACCCGGCCATCCACGTCCGGGACCCGGCCGGGAACACCGGCCTCGGCGGCCAGCGCGTTCTCGTGGAACAACTCGCTGACCCGGGCTGGCGCGTCGTGGCGGTAGAAGTTCGGCGACTGATCGAAATTGTCGTAGTAGCGGTGAAAGACCGGGGTCGAGGACGACGCGGCGGGCGGCACGATCCAGGTCCAGTCGGCCGGGCACGTCCGGCCCTGCCGTTCCTCCCGCTCTATGTGCCGCAGGAAGCGGACCGACTCGGTGTGATGATCGGAGATCGTCACACCGGCCGTGGTGAAGGAATGCAGGACCGCCACGTTGAGCTCGGTCATCGCCTTGTCCTTCCACAAGGTCCGCTGGCTGGCCGTGTTCAGGCCCATGTGCTCGGCGATCACCGGCAGCTGGTCGTAGCGAACGGCGTCGCCGAGGTCGCGGGACCCGATCTCGGTGCACATGTACCAGCCGTTGAACGGCGCGGCGGGATAGCGGATGCCGCCGATGTCCAGGTACATGTCGCTGATCACCGGCACCGCGTGCCAGCGCAGCCCGAGGTTGGCGAACCAGCCGAACTCCGGGTGCTTGATCATCACCTCGAGCACCGCGTCGGCGGGCAGTTCGTGCAGCGTGGGAAGGGCTCCGGGCTCCTGCACGATCAGCGGGAGTATGTCGAACCGGCCGGCGGGCCAGCCCGCCGACCAGCCCAGGGCCCGGGCCAGCCGGGTGATGTCCAGGTTGGCCGGGTCCCCGATGACGGCGCCGTCGGCGGTTTCGTAGCCCGCGTACCGGACCAGTTGCGAGTTGAGGATCCGCGGGCCCGGCCGGCCCGGAGCGTCCGGCGCGAACACGGTGATCGCCGGCCGGATCCGGCCGCCGTTGGTCGCCTCGTACAGGTGCGCGATGGACTCGGCGGCGATGCCCGGCGTGTCGGTGACCTCGCGCCGGTCGCGCACCCGCAGGCTGCGCCAGTACAGCCGGCCGATGCACCGCGCGCTGTTCCGCCAGGCGACCCGGGCGCCGAAGGTCAGCTCGGCCGGGGTGTGCCAGTAGGTGCCGGTGGCCTCGATCTCGCGGCGGACCTGCCAGAGCCGCCGGTCGGGCGGGCCCGCGTGATTCTCGACGTGGAACATCGTGATGAACCGCTCGGCGCTGTCCATCAGGTGGCGGTCCGTCAGGTCCGTCAGGTCCGTCAGCCCCTCCGGCTCGGACGGGCCGGGTCCGGCGGCCCACCACCGGGCAGGCTCGGCCGGCGACCAGCCGGGCGGCTCGGCCACGACCCAGTCGGCCCGAAGGACGTCGAGATCGGCGGCGAAGCTGGTCCTGGCCGCGTCCGGCGCCACCGGGCAGGCCTGGAAGGCTGGGTACGCGGCGGGCTGCGGGCCAGGTTCCGGGCCGCGCTCGCGGCCGCGCCTGAGCCAGCGAGATTCCGGCCGAATCCGGCCTTGCTTCAAAACCACGGCGACCTCCCCGGACGACGCCCCACGATGACCCGCGATCCCCGGCCGGGAACCACGGCATCAGCGTGCGCCGCCGGCCTTGACGTCCGGGTTGCAGCCGGCTTGACGCCTGCCTTGCAATCCCCGGCCACGGGCCGGCGCCGCCCGGGAGCGGGATCCGTGCGGGGCGCCGGTCAGGGATTACGAGGTGCGGCGGCCGAAGGCCGGGTCGGTCGTCTCCAGCCGTATCCGGGCCGACTCGGCCTCGGGCACGCCGAGCCGGTCGAAGATGTCCAGCGCCTGCCGGAAAAGTATCCGGGCCGCATGCGGTCCCTGGGTGATGAGCGTCGTCTCCGCGATTCCCTCGAGGATCTTGGCTTCCTCGTACGGGTCGCCGATCTCCCTGGCGAAGGCCAGAGCGCTCCGGTACCCGGCGAACGCCTCGCCGTACCGGCCGGATCCGCGCCTCGCGTCGGCTATCCCGCGAAGCGCGATCACCTGGATCGACGGGTTTCCTATGTCCTCGGCGATCAGCTTGGCCTGCTCGTAGTGGACGACAGACTCGTCGTAAAGCTCAGCGCTCTGGTAAATCGCGCCGATGTCGGTGAGTACGTCGGCTTCATCGGGCAGATCGCCGATCTCGCGGTAGATGATCAGTGCCTGCCGGTAGGCGGCGAGCCCCTGCTCGTGGCTGCCCTTGTAGTGGTAGACGCTTCCTATGTTGTGGCAGACGTTGGCCTGGCTCTGCGCGGCGCCCAGCTCGGTAAAGATGTCCAGCGACTTCTGGTAGTTCTCCAGCGCGTCCCGGTGGTAGCCGCAGGACAGCTGCATCTTTCCCAGGTTGTTCAGGGTCTTGGCCTCGCCGCGCCGGTCACCGACGTCGCGATAGAGCGACAGCGCCTTCCGCAGGTCATCCATGGCCTCGGGGTAGCGGCCCAGATGCCAGCAGGCGATCCCGGAATGGCTCAGCGTCTCGGCCCCGCCGCGCCGGTCCGCGGCCTCGTCGTACAAGGTCCCGGCCTCGGTGAAGTAGGCCAGGGCCTCACGAGAACGCGCCGCCCGCTGGTTGACCAGGCCGATCTGGTCCAGTGCCGCGGCCTGACCGCGCCGGTCGTCCAGCGTCCGGTAGATGGCCGCGGCCTCCTCGGCCAGGGCGATGGCCTCATGCCGGCCGGTCTGCTGGCTGACCATGCTGAGTTCCAGCGACGCCTGCGCGATCCGGGCCGGGTCGGCGAGGTCACGGCAGGCCTGCAGGGCCAGCGTGTGCGCCGTGAGCGCATCGTCCCAGTACGCCCTGATCTCCAGGAATCCGCCCAGCAGGTGAGCGAGATCGGCGCACTGCCGCTTCCATTCGTGCCGGCCCGCGTGCCGCGCTGCCTGCAGGATGTTCCGCCACTCGGCGTCCAGCCAGGTCGCCGCGTCGTCCTGGGTGCGAAGCGCCGGGCCCGCGTCGGGCCGACGGGTGACCGACTCCGGCATCCGCTGCCGGAACGGATGCAGCAGCCGGTCGGCCTGGTCGGCCGTGCGCAGGTAATGGTCGAGGAGCCGCCCGACCGCCTGCCGCCGCTCGGGCGCGGGGTCGTCCTGCCCGGCGCACGCGGCCGCGTAACCCCGGATGACGTTGTGAAACCTGAACCGGCCGGGGACGTCGCGCACCAGCAGATGATGATCGAGAAGGTCGGCGAGGGCGGCCTCGGCCTCGGCCAGCGTGCACCCGCCCAGCGCGGCGGCGGCCGGGACGCTGACATCCGGGCAGGGGTTCACGCCCAGCCGCCGGAAGAACCGCTGGTGGCCGGGACTCAGTGCCCGATAGGACAGGTCGAAGGCCGAGATGACCTCCGGACTGGCCGCGCCGGTGCCGGCCAGGCCCGCCGGGGCCTCCGACAGCTCCTCCACCAGGTCGGCGAGCCGGCGCGGGTGACCCTGCGCGAGCCGGCCCGCGGTCAGCTGGATCGCCAGCGGCAGCCGTCCGCACAGCCCGACGGCCTCGGCGACCTGGTCTTCGTTGCGTGCCCGGTCCGGCCCCGCGATCTGGGTGAACAGCGTGACCGCTTCGTCCAGGGACAGCTCGTCCAGGTTCAGCACATGGGCGCCGTCCAGGCCAGGCAGCCGGCGCCGGACCGTGATCAGGATCAGGCAGTCGCCGGTCGCCGGCAGCAGCGGGCGGATCTGGTCCCGCCGCGCGGCGTCGTCGAGAATCACCACGGCGCGCCGCCGGCTCAGCTCGGCCCGCCAGAGCGCGGCGCGCTTGCCGAAAGCCTCGGGAATCTGCGTGGCCGGGAGGTTCAGCATCTGCAGCAGGCGGTGCAGAGCCTCGGCGGAGTCGAGCGACGGGTGTCCCGGATCATGGGTGTGGAAGTTGAGGTAGAACGTCCCGTCCGGGTACCGGTCCGTGAGCGCGCGGGCGGCATGAATCGCGAGCGCGGTCTTCCCCACGCCCGGCATGCCCTCGATGACGCTGACCTGCGGGCCGTGGCCGGTCTCCATGGTTTCCGAGGCCGTCCCGGTCAGGAGCTCGAGTTCCTTGCTGCGGCCGACGAACCTCGCGGTCTCCGGCGGGAGCGTGTCCGGCTGCGGCGCGCGGCCGGGTCGCCGGCTGGCCGTGACCAGCAGCTCGGGGTCATTGCGCAGGATGCGCTGATGAAGATCGGCCAGCGCCGGCCCGGGCTCGGTCCCCTGCTCGTCGGCCAGCTGGCCGCGCGTCTCCCGGTACAGGCTGAGCGCGTCGGCCGGCCGGCCGCACCGGTACAGCGCCGTCATCTGCTGCGCGACGAACGTCTCGTCGAGCGGATACTGGGCCAGCAGGCCCTGAAGCTCGCCCACCAGGTGGGCGTGCCGGCCAATCTCGAGCTCGCACTCGATGCGCTGCAGGATGACGGCGCGGCGCTCCTCTTCCAGGCTGTCGCGCATCCGCGCCACCCAGTCGCCGCGGATGCCGGCCAGTGCCTGGCCGCGCCACAACCCGTCCGCCTCGCGCAGCAGCAGGGCCGCGCGATCGTAGTCGCCGCTCGCGGTGAGGGAGTCCGCCTGCCGGCGCAGCCGCCGGAACTGGTGCAGGTCGACGGCCTCGGGGTCGACGTCGAGCACGTATCCGTTGGCCCGCCCGGCCAGGCGGACGCCGTCGCCGACGGCCTGCCGGAGCGAAGCCCGCAGCCTGGCCATATAGACCGAGAGGCTCTCCCGGGCCTTCGGCGGCGGCCGGGTGTCCCACAACCGGTCGATCAGGGCATCGGCCGGCACGATGGTGCGCGGCGTCAACAGGAGGATCGCGAGCGCACTGCGTTCCCTGGCGGGCCCGAGGTCACATTGCCGCCCGGCCGACCACAGCTCAGTCGGCCCCAGGACCCGGAATTCCATGATCGCCCTGCATCTTCCACCGCCTGTGCTCACAAGTACACAACTTGTGCACGGAAGCCGCCTCAAGAAACATTGTCACCTTAATGGCCCTCTAAAAATAGACCTCGCGAAGTCGGCAATGTTTGTTGCAATTTTCATGTAAAGTTCGAGCGCATTCGGCCGCCTGACCTGCGGCAAGACGGCGGAATTTTACGCCCCGACTCGTGGGGCTCTGGCCGGAAGCGTCGGCTGGATACCGTGGTCCGGGGACCCGGGCTGGCCCGGTCGGCCGCCGTCGGCTGGATGCCGCGGTCCGGGGACCCGGGCTGGCCCGGTCGGCCGCCGTCG
>JASHUI010000177.1:0-2974 GCA_030040095.1 Streptosporangiaceae bacterium
CGGCCTTGAGCACTCCCAGCAGCGCGGTCACCAGCGCCGCCGAGCGTTCCATCACCACCGCCACGACCGACTCCGGGCCGACGCCGCGGGCCGCCAGCGCCCTGGCCAGCCGGCTGGCCCGCGCGTTCAGCGCGCTGTAGGTCACGACGGCGTCCTCGAAGACCACCGCGACCGCGTCGGGGGCGGCGGCCGCCCGGGCCTCGAACAGGTCCGGCAGCAGCGGTCCCGGCAGCTCGCGCGCGGTGTCGTTCCAGCCGGCCAGGATCTGGTCGCGCTCGGCCGCGGCCAGGATCTCCACCCGGCTCACCGGCTGGACCGGATCGGCCGCCACCGCCTCCAGCACCCGCACCAGCCGGCCCGCGATCGCCTCCGCCGACGCCGGCTCGAACAGGTCCGCCGCCGCCGTCAGCGAACCCCGCAGCCCGCCCGGCCGGCCATCCTCGGCCACCTCGGCCAGGTTCACGTCCAGGTCGAACCGGGCCGGAACCCCTCCCGCGGGCAACGCGCTGACCTGTACTCCGGGCAGGTTCAAGGCCGACGACGCCACGTTCTGCAGGGTGAGCATGACCTGGAACAGCGGGTGGCGGGCCAGCGACCTGGCCGGGGCCAGCACCTCCACCAGGTGCTCGAACGGCACGTCCTGGTGATCGAACGCGGCCAGGCCCGTCTCCCGCACCCGCCCCAGCAGCGCGGCGAACGGCGGATCCCCCGACACGTCGGTCCGCAGCACCAGGGTGTTCACGAAGAACCCGACCAGCTCGTCCAGGGCCTCGTCGGTCCGCCCCGCCACCGGCGACCCCACCGGGATGTCGGTGCCCGCGCCGAGTTTGGACAGCAGCACCGCCAGCGCGGCCTGCAGCACCATGAACAAGGTCACGCCCTGCGCCCGCGCCAGCTCCGCCAGCCGGCGGTGCAACCCCTCCGGCACGCTCAGCGCGACCGTGTGCCCCCGGTACGAGGCGACGGCAGCACGCGGCCGGTCCGCCGGAAGGGCCAGTTCCTGCGGCAGCCCCGCCAGCGCCGCCCGCCACCACGTCACCTGCCCCGCCAGCACGCTGCCCGGGTCGTCCTCGTCACCCAGCAGTTCTCGCTGCCACAGCGCGTAGTCCGCGTACTGCACCGGCAGCCGGTCCCAGGCCGGCGGCAGGCCATCGCGCCGCGCCGCGTACGCGGCCGACACGTCCCGCGCCAGCGGCCCCATCGACCACCCGTCCCCCGCGATGTGGTGGACGACTACCACCAGCACATGCTCATCGGGGCCGACGCGCAGCAGCCGCGCCCGCACCGGGACCGCGGCGCCAAGGTCGAACGGCTCGGCCGCGATCGCCGCGACCAGCGCGGCCACGCCAGCCTCGGCGACCTCCGCCACCGGCAGCCCGAACCCGGTCTCCTCCAGGCCCAGGACCCGCTGGTAGGGCTGGCCGTCCGCCGCGGGGAACACCGTGCGCAGCACCTCATGGCGGGCCACCACGTCGCGCAGCGCGGCCGTCAGCGCCGCCGCGTCCAACGCTCCCGTCAGGCGCAACGCCACCGGGATGTGATAGGTCGGGCTCGGCCCCTCCAGCTGGGCCAGGAACCACAGCCGCTGCTGCGCGAACGACAACGCCACCCGCCCCGGCCGGGCCCTCGCCGTCAACCCCGGCCTGGCCGGCCCCGCCCCCTCCAGCCGACGCGCCAGGCCCGCCGGAGTCGGCGCCTCGAACAGCACCCGGACCGGCAGCTCCGCGCCCAGCACCACCCGCACCCGGCTCACCAGCCGCATCGCCAGCAGCGAATGACCGCCCAGATCGAAGAAGCTGTCCCCGGCCCCGGCCGAGACCAGGCCCAAAACCTCCGCGAACACCCCGCAGAGCAACTCCTCCCGCACCCCCGCGGGCGCCGCATCGCCCGCCACCGCCCCGTAGTCGGGCACCGGCAGCGCCGCCCGGTCCACCTTCCCGTTCACCGTCAACGGCAACGCGTCCAGCGCCACCACCACCGATGGCACCATGAACTCCGGCAGCCGTCCCGCCGCGAACGCGCGCACGGCGCGGGCCAGGCCGCCGGTGTCGCCGCCGCCCTCGTCCTCGGCGGCCGGGACCACGTACCCCGTCAGCCGCACGTCGCCCGGCGCGTCCTCCCGCGCCACCACCACGGCCTGCGCCACGCCCGGGTGCCCGGCCAGCACCGCCTCGATCTCGCCGGGCTCGACCCGGAACCCCCGGATCTTCACCTGGTCGTCGGCCCGGCCCAGGAACTGCAACTGCCCGCCCGCGCTCCACCGCACCACGTCGCCCGTGCGGTACATCCGGCCTCCTGGCGGGCCGAACGGGCCCGCCACGAACCGCTCCCCGGTCAGCCCCGGCCGCCCCAGGTACCCCCGCGCCAGCCCGGCCCCGGCCACATAGAGCTCGCCGGCCACGCCGGCCGGCACCGGCCGCAACCATCCGTCCAGCACGTACACCCGCGTGTTGGCCACCGGCGCGCCGATCGGGACGCTCGCGCCGGCCCCGCTCGGCCGCGCGACGGTGGACCACACCGTGGTTTCGGTGGGCCCGTAGAGGTTGGTGACCTCGGCCGCCACGTCGCTCATCGCCGACGCCAGCCCCGGCGGCAGCGCTTCGCCCCCGGTCAGCATGCGCAGCCCGGTCACGGCCCCGGCGTGCCCGGCCAGCATCATCTGCCACGACGCCGGGGTGGCCTGCATGATCGTCACCCCGGCCCGGCCGATCAGCCCGGCCAGCGCGGCCGGATCGCCGACGGTCCGCGGGCCGGCGATCACCACGCCCGCCCCGCTCAGCAGCGGCAGGTAGAACTCCAGCACGTGGATGTCGAACGCCACGGTGGTCACGGCGAGCATCCGGTCCCCGGGCGCCACGGGGACGTGCTCGGCCATGGCGGCCAGGAAGTTCACCAGCGCCCCGTGCGTGACCGTCACCCCCTTGGGCGCCCCGGTCGATCCCGAGGTGTAGATCACGTACGCCGGGTGCGCGGG
>JASHUI010000178.1:0-6275 GCA_030040095.1 Streptosporangiaceae bacterium
GCAGTTCGTCAGAGATCTGCTCCGCGGCTACGCCAGTGGAGCAGCAGGACAGGACGGCCAGGTCGAGCACCGGGCAGCCGGACTCAAGGATTTCGCCTACGCTGACGCGCTGGGAGTAGCCCAGTTCGATGGCTGAGCCCAGGGGGTCGCCAGAATCCCAGCGTGCATGACAGGCGAGGTGTAGCAAGCTGGCCCGGCGCAGCGATTCCAGCAGCCATCGCTTGCGTTCGCTGCCCGCCGGGACGGGCAGGCGCAAGCCGAACCGGGCCGGGAGCATGTCCGGCTCGTACTTAGCGCAATCCAGGTCGGCGCCGGGATCGGCCAGCGCCAGGACCAGACCTGGCCCGGCAGGCTCCTCACCCGGCCCGGCAAGCCCTCCACCCAGCCCCCCGCCCGGCCAGGCACACCAGGACCGCGCGACGCGCTGGGTGGGGACGTACCTGACGGCAGCGAGGTCGAGCCAGCACTTCCCGGACAGGCATGCGGCCGGCATCGCGTGCAGCGGTAGGCCTGCCACCAGCCCGGAGGCAACGACATCCACGTCGCGGATTCCGTGGGCCTCCAGCATGAGGTACGCAGGCGCGACGAGGTTCTCTCCCAGCAACTCACCTGCCTGGTCAAGGGCCTGCTCGAGCTGGGCCGCCGTCCGTGCCCGGCGCACCGCCGCGACCCGGGGCCGCACCTCGTCGGCGGACATGGTCACCAGGAGGCCGCCTGGGGGCTCACCCGGCTGGACCAGGATGACCCAGCTCGCCACCGGGCCCACGCCAACGTAAAGCAGCGGCCTGGGTGCGGGCGGGCCACCGTGCCCGGCGGAGCCGGGGCGTGTATGCGCGATATCGTCGAACATCCGCGCTCTGGAGCGTTCGATCGCGTCCACCGCGCCCTCGGCGTCGCGGCTTTGCAGCAGCGCGGCGACGAGCCAGCCGACGAGGTCGGAGGCGATGGCGAGTTCGGCGAGCCGGGACTCGCGGCTGCGGGCGTCCCGGTACAGTGTCTGCACCGAGGTGAGCGCGGTCTCATACATCAGGGCCGCGTCACGCCACCGGCGGGCATTGAGGTACAGCTGTCCGAGGTTGCGCGCGATGGCGTAGCAATGCCCGGCCAGGCGGTTGGGCATGGCGCCTGCCAGCAGGTCACGCAGCAACTGCTCGGCCTCATGGGCGTGCCCCCCGGCTTCCCTTCCGGCCAAGATCAGGTTCACTGCGTGATGCATCCCGGTCCGCAGCCGCTCGTCGTGCCCCGGCGGGAGCCATCTGCTCCCCTCCTCCGCGGCCTGGCCGGTCAGCCGCAGCGCGGCCTGCAGGGTAGCCTCGCCGAGGTCGCCGCGGGACGCTGAGCTCTGATACAGCTGACTCAGCACGGCACCCAGGTTGCTCATGCCCCGGATGCGGACCAGGTCGCCTTCAGCCAGTGACTCACACCTGCGCCTGGCGGCGTCCACACCCTCCTGGACATCGGCCACGGTGACTTCGCCGGGAGCGTGGACGTGCAGCTGGAACAGTGCGCTGACCATGTTGATCCAGGCTTGGGCCGTCTCGGCCGGGCTGAGCACCGCAGTACTGGCGGGATCCTCCAGGATCTCCCCGTAGGTCGTGAGGGCATCGCGGGCCGCCGCGGCTGTGTCGCCGATCCGGCGTTCCCGAAGCACTGCCGCTGTGTTCAGCCGGATCATGATGGCGCCGCGGCGATCTCGAGGGCGCAGCACCCGCTGCACGTGCATAGCGTCCAGGTACATGCTCAGTGCTTGCTCTTGGTTGTCCGTCCGTCCGTCCAGGTAATGGTGGCCGAGCGCCCCCGCCCAGTTCTGCAGGATGTCCGGCAGGTCGCGGCTGCCCGTCTGCGCGGCCACCACCGCGGTCTGTGCCAAGAGGGCTAGGGCCTGCCGTTCGTTATCGGCGGGCACACCCTGCTGCCGGGCCAGCAGCGCGGCGGCGTAGTCCTGCCTTGCGGTCAGGGTCACTTGGTGGGCCGCGCCGAAACACGCCTCGGCTCTGGTGACCGCCTCGGCTCCCGTACCGACCACGCTCTCGATGTCTTCAGGGGTCCGGTGCGGTGACGAGATGACCGCTGCCCCGTAGGAGATGAGAGTGGCCACCAGCAGCGGGCCGTCCGGCTGCCCGGCCCGTAGCCGCTCTGTCAAGGCGCGCAGCGTGGCTAGGCCCTCCAGGGAGCGATGGTCCTCTTCACCTGTACGATTCAGCAGGTCAGCCGTCTGTTCGTCCAGGCTGGCCTCGTCGGGGTCTGGCCCTGCTCCCCACCGGAGCCGGTGCAGCGCACGTGCACGCCGCCGCACCTCTTCCGCCGCCGCCGGGTCGGTCTGCGCGGCCGCGGTCCGCTCCACGATCTCGTCCACGACCGGGGACCAGTCAGAGTCGAGCAGCCCGTCGCTGTCACGCGCTATCTGCTCTCGGCTGACTGGCGCCGCCTGTATGAATTCGGCGAATTCGGCCAGCAGCCGGGGCACGGTTACCTTGTCGCGCACCAAGTCGAGCCAGGCCTCGTCGGTTTCTGACCATTCCTCAGCATTGTCTGGGGTGAACCCGGCCAGGGCGAACCCGGAGTACCGGCAGGCGAGCGAGCCTAGGTGGTCCAGGCGGGTCGGCAACGGTGCCCTCGGTCGGCCCGGGGCTGGCGCGGGCATGGCCGGATGCCGCATCGCCTGCCTGAGGACCTCGACGTCGCTGTCCACATCGGTATGCCAGGGCAGCCCGGCGATCAGTGGGATCGGGTCGCCGGGGCGGATCACGACGATCGGCCGGGTCAGCGGGAAGTCCGCACCGCAGGCTTGGCAGCGAACCGTCGGGCAGCACTGCTGCATCAGCTCCACCGTTTCGCGGTCCCGCCAGTCGACGATCAGCGGCACCTGGTACGTGCCGGTGCAGCCGCAGCCGGGGCAGCTGAGTGGTTCATCCATAACCACCCGGGGGAACAGTCCTTCCGGCACGAGGCGCCTCCTCCTGCTAGCCGAGCCGCACGTGGCCCCCGGCCACCGTGAGCACAAGCCCTGGCCGGCCCGGTGGCGGGCTGATGACGTTGGCACCGTGCCGTGCGGCCAGTTGCGCGCTGGCAAATTCCGCGGTGGCCGCGGACGAGTAGTTGAACCACAGGACGGGCTGGTGGTAACGGTGCAGGATCCGGGCCAGCGCGCGCCGGTCGGGGTGCCCGTGCCTGGCTCCGCTGGTCGATATCAGCCAGTGACGACAGTCCAGGGCAGCCAGCAGCTCCGGACTGAGGTTGTGCTTGCTCCCATGGTGGGGAGCCTTGCACAGATCCACCCGGTGCGCCCCGGCGCGCCGCAGGCGCCGCAGCGATGAGTGCAGGACCTCGGCGTGAGCGTCTGCGGCGAACAGCACCCTGCTGCCGTCGGTGTGCTCAGCGATGAAGGCGATACTGGATCCGTTGGCCGGTGATGTGTCTGGCAGGTAACTAGCGGAGGCAAGCTCGCCGAACGGGATTCCCGCATCCCGGTCCCCCAGCACGTCGGCCTCGATGACGTATCCGGGTTCGGCACGCTCGGCTCTGACCGCGGCCTCAGGCCAGACACGGGCCAGATCCCGCAGTTTTTCCTGGGTGGGTGACAGCAGGGTCAGGCGCAGCCCGGGCAGGACCGCATCTGGCAGCGGGCCGGAGCGGGGCACCACGACGGGGCCGCCGCCGAAATGCGCGTTCCAGGGAGCGGACCCGTGGTAGAGCAGAGCGGACAGGGCGCTGCCCTGCTGCGGCCCGAGCACATCGCCGGTCAGATGATGACGGCCGTTAAACCAGATGTCGCCCGCCCGGAAGCCCGGAGGCGGAGCAGTGAGCAGGGCGAGCAGGCCACCGATGTGATCGGCGTCCAGATGAGTGCACACGACCAGGTCGAACTGTCGCCGCTCCTGTGTCTCACACGCGAAACGCTCGGCCAGAGCGGCCGGCATCTGGCCCACTCCGCCCCGGCCGCCGTCGATCAGCATCCGGTGCCAGCGCCCCTCATGGTCCCACTCCACCCAGAGGCAGTCACCATCGTCCGCGGGAAGCGCCTCTACCCGCAGCATGATGCCATCGCCCTTCCGGCCAGAAATCCCCCGGCACCGGCTAACCGGTCGAGTACCTGCCGGGCAGTGCGGATTTCGTCGGCTTTTCCCTCGTGCATTTCGGGCCCCGTGACGATCGTAAAGGCGAGCTGATCGTGCACCAGTCATTCTCGCAGACCGGAATCGTCACTGCGCGAATGCGGCCACTCCGGCGGGTTCTTGCCCGGTTCTCCGGAGTACATGACACTGGAACGGTGATTGACACCTACAGCGGGCCGGCGCGGCTGGTCCCGGTGCTCATCACCGCTCTGCCGCTGGTGCTGCTCGGGGCCGTCGCCTTTCCACGGCTGACGACGATCGACCGCGTGCTGACGCTGGCGCTGATTGCCGCGCTGCTGCCGTTATTCGACCAGATCGGCCGGGTGGCAGGGCGGCGGGGTGAGCCCAGGTTGCTCGCCGCCTGGGGTGGCCTGCCTACGACACAGTTGCTGCGGTGGAAGGGGCTGACTCCCCCGGCCCTGCAGGCACGTCGCCACCAGGAACTGGAAAGAGCTCTGGGGATGCGGCTGCCCACGCCGGCTGAGGAAGACGCCGATCCGGCCGGCGCGGATGAGACCTACGAAATGGCCGTCAGAGCGCTCCGGGTGCGGACTGCGGACTCGCGCGCGGTTTGCGCCGAGAATCGCAGCTACGGCTTCCGCAGGAACCTGTTCGGGCTGCGGCCATGGGGATGCCTGGCCGCCGCAGCCAGTCTGGCCGGCCTGGCGATATGGCTTCCGCTGTCCTCCCCGTCCCTCCCGCAGCTCGGCGGCCTGGGCATCCTGGCCGCGGTGGACGTGGCGCTGCTCATGCTGTGGCTCGTCTTCGTCCGCCAGTCGTGGGTACGGGAAGCCGCCTGGATCTACGCCGAACGCCTCATCGATCAGGCCGAAAGCCTGGACGTCTGGCCCAGATCCCAGGCTGCGGGCCCGCAGCCGGCGGCTGAACCGGCCAGCGGCACCCCCGGGCCACCCACCGTGGCCATTCTCACCGCATTAGCCTGCGAGTTCGCAGCGATGCGGGCGGTACTCAGAAGCACACGCCCGATCATCGACGGGCCGGCCGGTGACCCGAATCTTTATCAGGCCGGAGAACTGCCCAGCCGGGATCCTGGCACGGCCCATCAGGTGGTGATCACCATCCTGCCGTTGGACGGCAACCGCTCGGCCGCCGCCGTCGTGACGGACGTACTGCGCAGCTTCCCGTCGATCCGCTGCGCGATATTCAGCGGCATCGCCGGCGGCATACCCGGCCCGCGGCAACCGGGCGAGGAGGTCGTACTCGGCGACGTTCTCGTGGCCGTCGACGGCGTCGTGGACTACGACCACACCCGGATAGTAGACGGCGAGGAGACGCTGCGGCGCCACCTGGAGGGGCTGTCAACCGACATGCTGCGCGCCGTACAGGAACTCCGGGCGACTCATCCAGACCTTGGCCTGCTGTTGAAGCAGGAAATGGACCGGATCGGCGATCCCTGGCTCATTATGCCCGGGGCACCGGCGGCCGGCCGCAAGCCGGGGAAGCCGTATGTGCACTTCGGATCAATCGGGAACGCTGAGCGCTTGCTGCGCGATGCCGCACGCAGGGATGAGCTGGCCCGCACGTACGGCATCAAGGGCGTGGAGATGGAGGCGTCAGGACTGGCAGTAGGAGCCAGCCTCCGCGGTGTGCCCTGGTTCGTCGTGCGCGGAGTGGCCGACTACTGCGACAACCTTAAACAGGACACTTGGCACAGCTATGCCTCTTTGACTTCTGCCGCGTTCGTCGCCAGGATGCTCAGGCACTGCCGGCCGCTGGGAACGGGCCGCTGACCTAGACCGCGCGTTGTGGCAGTGGCGCCCTTGCCCCGACGGCAGCCGCACGCGAAGTCCAGGCGGGACCAACGCTGCCCGCAGCGGGTCCGGTGACGCTTCGTCGCTGATGCGTGGAATGGACTGGCGCGCCAGTGCCGCCGCTATGAGCGGTTATTAGCTTCTCGTCGGTCAACTACTGAGGAGCGCAGATCATGTCTTTCTGCGCGTCGACGTTGGGTGGGAGCGGTCTGTTGAATCTCGGGCCTACGGTGATGCGGGTTGCCGCGCATCATCCAGAGACTGTAGTGCCAGTACCTCCGGATCCTCCTCCAACGCGGGGAACCGCGCATTGCGCGGCAGGCGCAACGCAGCCCTTGCCTCATTAATCATGGACACCCGTGCTTGTCGGCGGTCTCTGCGTGCAGCC
>JASHUI010000179.1:0-2674 GCA_030040095.1 Streptosporangiaceae bacterium
GGCGGCGGCCCGGCGGGACGGGCGGTGCTGGCGCAGCCACCAGGCTCGGTGGCCGACCGGTTCAAGGTCACCGAGCAGGGAGAAGTGATCTTCGCGCGGTACGGCCACCCGGTGATCGCCCAGAGGCACCTGGAGCAGGTGGCCTCCGCGGTCCTCCTGGCCACCGCCGTTCCCGCACCCACAGCCAGCCAGGCAGGCGAGGCCAGTCCGGCGCCGACCACAACCCGCGCACCCACAGCCAGCCCGGCACCGGCCACGCCCCCCGCATCCACAGCCGGCCCGGCAGGCGAGGCCAGCCCGGCGCCGGCCACACCCCCCGCACCCCCTGGACCGGCGGTGGGCCGGTTCCGGGAGGTCGCCGAGCTGATGGATGCCGGGGCGCTGCGGGCCTACCGGAGCCTGGTCGAGGCCGACGGGTTCGCCGAATGGTTCGCCAGAATCAGTCCGCTGGACGAGATCGGCGCGATGCGGATCGGATCGCGGCCCGCCCGCCGCGGCATCGGCACCGGCGCCGGGCTGGACGACCTGCGGGCGATCCCGTGGGTGTTCGCGTGGTCGCAGACGCGGGTGAACCTGCCCGGCTGGTACGGCCTCGGCAGCGGTCTGGCCGCCGTGACCGATCGCGCGGGCGGGCTGCGGGAGGCGCAGGACGCCTACCGGTCCTGGCCGCTGCTCGCCGTCCTGCTGGACAACGCGGAGATGAGCCTGGCCAAGACCGACCGCAGGATCGCGGCCCGGTACCTGGCGCTGGGCGGCCGGGAGGACCTCACCGCGGCCGTCCTCGAGGAGTACGACCGGACCAGGAAGCTCGTGCTCACGGTGACCGGCCACGACCGGCTGCTGGCCGACCGGCCGGTGCTGTCCCGGGCGGTCGCGCTGCGCGATCCGTACGTGGACGCGCTGTCGCTGCTGCAGTTGCGTGCGCTGACCGCGCTTCGCACCGGGGCGCAGGAGCGCGACCGGCTGGAACGGCTCCTGCTGCTCAGCGTCAACGGCGTCGCGGCCGGCCTGCAGAACACCGGATGAGGGCAGACCACGGCGTGGCCGGGGCCCGGCCGGCGATAGGGTCGGTCCGTGGCCAATGACTGGCGGGTAACGGTGACACTGCACGACGCGGCCCATGCTGAGCGGGCGGCCCAGGCGGTACGCGAGCACGAAGTGGAAGACGACGCGCGCCGCCGGCTCGGGCACCGGGTCGCGGTCAGCGCCGAGGGCCCCAGCATCTATCTGTACGCGGGCACGGAGAACGCGGCCAGGGAGGCCGACCGGATCGCGCGCGAGCTGATCGCGCAGCGCGGGCTGTCGGCCGACTTCGCGCTCGACCGCTGGCATCCGGTCGAGGAGGCCTGGGAGAGCGCCGACGTCGCCTTGCCGCAGACCGACGAGGAGCGCCAGGCCGAGCACCAGCGTCTAGAGGAGGAGGAGACGCAGGAGTCGGTAGCCACCGGCCACGCGACGTGGGAGGTGCGGGTCCAGCTGCCGTCCCATCACGAGGCGGTCGCGCTGGCCAAGCGGCTGCAAGCCGAGGGACGGCCGGTGATCCGGCGCTGGACGCTGCTGGTCCTCGGGGCGAACGACGAGGACGACGCCGCTGCCCTGGCCGAGCTGGTCAAACAGGAGGCGCCGGCGGACGCGAAGGTGGAGACCGAGGAACTCGGCCCGCTGCTGCCGTTCACCAACATCGGGCCGATCTCGATCTGGTGACCCGGCCCGGCCGCAGCCTGCTCGGAAACCTCAGCGGCGGACGGTGAAGTAGAGGTGGGTCGCGTAGGGCGACTCGACGACTCTGGCCGGTTCCAGTTGGATCGTCCGGTCGCCCAGGTTCTCGAATAGCCGCCTGCCCGTGCCGAGCAGCACCGGCGTTGCCACGGCTCCGGCGCGCCAGATCGCGGCGTAGGTGATGCCGACCTCGGGGCAGTTCGCCATGCACACCACGACCCGCTCGCCGGGGAGCAGGCCCGCCTCGATCAGGCCGCCCGCAACCCGGCGGATCCGCTCGGCTAGCTGCTCTCCGGTCCAGCGCTCGTCCTCGTAGTAGAGCACGGAGCCGGAGGCGATCCGGTCCCATGACTGCTCGGCTAGGCGTTGCAGGCTGGCGCCGATAGGCGGGGTAACCATCGGTGCGGCCACGTGACGACCTCCGATCGAGCCTGGCAGTGCCGCGGCAGCGGGGCGACTGGCGCGATGACGTGTTTATGAATGCAATCTAAGCGTGACTCGCCATCGGCGGACGATCCAGCGGCTGACTAACGTCAATCGTTCAGGGCTGCTGAGGTTCGGCCGCCGGGATCTTGCCGAGCGGTCACCAGTAGGAGATCGGCCCGAGCCGGGCGAACGGAATCAGCGGGCCCATCTCCTGGACCTCTACCTTCGCGTCGGCCGGTGCCTCCCGCTTGATCAGCTCGGCCAGGGCGTTGGCGTCATCGGAGTCGTTGGCCCCGAGGACCAGCAGCGTCCAGCGCCGGATCACCGAACGGCCCTCCGCCTTCAGCCGCTCGGCGAACTCGACCGCGGCGTGGCGTGACCGCAGCTCGACCCGCACCTCCCATTGGGCGTGCCCGGTGGCCAGGGATTCTTTGGTCTCGTCATGCTCGAGCCGGTCATGCTCGGCCGCGCGCTGCTGCGCGGTCTGCGGCATGGCGACGTCGGCGCTCTCCCATTCCTCCTCGTCCGG
>JASHUI010000180.1:0-5082 GCA_030040095.1 Streptosporangiaceae bacterium
CTCGCGATCGGCTACCTGTCGCACACCGACGCCGAGGTCAGGCTCTACCTCCAGGAGACGCTGACCTTCCGCGTGCTCACCAGCGAGGCGGCGGTCGGCTGCACGCCGCCCGCCTGATCTCGCGGCGGCCGAGGAGGCCGTCCCGCGGGTCAGGCGATGTCGGCGTGCACCGGGACCTGGCTGGCCGCCGGACCGGCCCGGCCCTCCGCCGCCCGGCGCGGCAGCAGCAGCGTGACCGCCGCGGCAACCGCCAGCAGGAGCGCGTTCACCAACATGGCCAGCACCATCCCGGAGACGAAGCTGGTCCGGTCGGGCACCGCCCCGATGGCGCCGTAGAAGACGGCGCCGACGATGGCGATGCCGCTGGCCGCGCCGAACTGCTGGGTCGTGGTGAGGATCCCGGCGGCCGCCCCGGCCCGCTCCGGCCGCACGTGCATGAGCACCACGCCGATCAGCGACGGCAGCGCCATGCCCTGCCCCAGCCCGATCACGGCGGTGGCCGGAGCCACGTCCCAGCCGGTCAGGTGCCCGCCGAGGCGCAGCCCGGTCACGGCCAGCGCGGCCGCCCCGAGCACCGCGATGCCCGCCCCGGCGCTGACCGAGCGGGCTCCGAGCCGGGCCGCCAGTCGCGGGCTGAGGATCGACATGGTCGTGAACGTGGCGGCCATCGGCAGCGCCTCGATGCCCGCGTGCAGCGGCGACTGGTGCAGGCCCGCCTGGAGCAGCAGCGTCTGCACGAACATGAAGCTGGCGAAGAAGAAGACCAGGCCGAAGTTCACGGTCAGGCCCGCGGAGAACGCGCGGTCGCGGAACAGCGCCAGGTCGAGCAGGGGCTCGCCGCCGCGGCGGCCGAGCCGTCGCTCGAAGGCCACGGTCAGGGCGAGCACCGGAAGGGCCGCCGCGAGCGACGCCCACGTCCACGGCGGCCAGCCCTCGTCGCGGCCGAGGGTCAGCGGCACCAGCGCCAGGGCCAGGCTGCCCGACACCCCGGCCGCGCCGACCAGGTCGAGGCGGGGCCGCCGCTCCGCCCACGCGTGCGGCACGACCGCGGATGCCGCGATCAGGGCCATGATGCCGACCGGCACGTTCACCAGGAAGATCGCCCGCCAGCCGAGCCCGAGGATGTTGGCCTGGATCAGCCCGCCGCCCAGGATCTGCCCGGACACGAAGCCAAGGCCCATCGTCACCCCGAACCAGGCCAGGGCGCGAGTGCGCTCGCGGACCGGGAAGGCCGCGGTGATCAGGGCCAGCACCTGCGGAACCATGACGGCGCCGGTCAGCCCCTGCAGCAGCCGCGCGCCGACCAGTTCCCCGGGGGACCGGGCGAACCCGCACAGCAGCGAGGCGGCGGCGAAAGTGATCACTCCGGTCATGAACATCCGCCGGTAGCCGACCAGATCGCCCAGCCGTCCGCCGGTGACCATGCCGCTCGCGTACATGAACGCGTACCCGCCGACGATCAGCTGCAGCGCCGCGTCGCTCACGTGCAGGTCGCGCTGCAGCGACGGCGCCGCGACGTTCACGGCCCAGATGTCAAAGCCCGCCATGAACATCGCCATGAGCACGACCGGCAGCATCAGCCAGCGGCGCGGGTACCCTTCAGCGGGTCCGGGGGCTGCCTCACGCGGGTGGCGCGGCGCCTGCCGCGGTGACCGGGACCGGGCATTCAGCACGGACGCTCTCCTGGTTCGATAGTCATCGAAGTTTGACAACCATCGAACAGTACAACAACTATCGAACTACTCGCAACCACGAGCTATGCTCGGCAGCGTGATGGACGACGTCATCGAGCCGGCGGCGGAGGACTTTCAGCTGCCCAGGGTCCTGGCCGCGCTGGCGGACCCGCAGCGGCTGGCCACCGTCCGGTTCGTGGCACGCAACGGCGAGTCCTGGTGCACCCAGGTCATGCAGGAGGCCGGGCTCGCGATGAGCAAGTCAACCTTCTCCCACCACCTGCGCATCCTGCGCGAGGCCGGGATCCTCACCAAGCGGATCCAGGGCGCCCGCGGCTACACCTGCCTGCGCAAGGACGACCTGGACCGCCGCTTCCCCGGCCTGATCGACTCCATCGTCACCGCCGACACCGAGCCCGTGGCCTGACCGCCGGCTGGACAGCTCGTCAGCTCGTGAACGCGTTGACGCCCATCACCAGCGCCGCGGTGCCGCCGAACAGGTAGGCGACTTCGACCGCCTCGGTGATCTCGGCCTCCGAGGCGCCCGCGGCGCGAGCGTCCCTGGCGAGCGCCGTGACACCGTCCGGGTGCGCGGCGATCGTGTCGGTGATCATGGCCATAAGCAGCTTGTACTTGGCAGGAATGGCGCCGTCTTTCATGATCCGCTCGCGCATTGACATATACGAGTCCACGAATTGCGGATCGCGACGCACGAGCGCTTCGAGCCATGGCCGCAGAGGAGGGGTGCCTTCCATTTCAGGGAGCTTACCAGACGTGCGAATTCCGCCTCTTCAACCTGGGCCTGGGCGCGATCAGGTCGCCGCTGGCGCCGATGTCAACCTCACCGGCGCGACCGCCGAGCCGCAGGTCTCGCGGCTGGCTCCGGGTGCCTTACGGCCGGATCGCATGCGCGCCGCCGTGCCTGGGCGTGGACCGGCTGGAACTACCAGTATGGTCTTTCCGCTCTTCGCGGATATCCCGAATATGGTAAAAGAGGCACCCGGAAAGATAAATGGTGATCAACGTCAGAAAGATCACCAGAACCGGCGTGCTGACCATTTCTGTATCACCTCCTCGCGGGCGCCACAATCTCAATCTATGCAGGCGTCAGCGAGGAGGTCAGGGGCCATGGTCCTGCTCGCCACGGGACGTTTGGCTGACGATCTGTGAGTGTGCCTGCCGGCCGCCGCTCAGCTCCACGACGCCGCTCTGCGGAGGTAGGCCTGGCTGGCGCGCTGGCTGCGCCGCACGTGCGAGATCGCCGCGACGAGCCTGACCTGCTCATAGCGGGCCAGTGCCTGCTGGGCGGTGTCGGCGCTGCGCAGGGCCGAGGCCAGCGCCGCGGCGTCGAGCAAGCCGTGCCGGAACCCGCCGCCGACCATCGGCGAGGCCGCGTGCGCCGCGTCCCCTGCGAGCGCGATCCGCCCGGTCACGAGGCGGCGTGGCAGGTACTCGGCGACCGGGGTGCCGAACACCAGCTGGCGGTCGAGGGCGTAGCCCAGCGCCTCCCGCCACGGTGATGGCCAGGTCCGCTCGGCGATGGCGCGCAACTCCCCTCGCAGCCGTGCGGGCAGGTCGGCGGTGGCGAGCGATCCTTCGACAACGGTGCCGTCGAGCTTGCCGCTGGCGCGCAGCAGCTCTTCGCGGGCCGGGTCGTACCAGACAATGTTCAGCCGCCGGCGGCCGGGCGTGGTCTGCCCGGCTGGTCCCGGCACCAGGTAGGTCACCAGCCGGTACGGGCCGGCGTACAGCTCCCGGGACGGCTCGGCGGACCCTGGCAGCGCGACGGCACCTTCGAGTGCCTCTTCCTCGACCATGGCCCGCCACAAGACGTAGCCGGCGTACCTGGCCGCCGGGCGCTGCGGATCCACCAGCCCGCGGATCGTGCTGTGTACCCCGTCGGCCCCGATCACCAGGTCGCCAGGCCATTCGTGGCCGCCGCCGGCGACGGCGGCCTGCCCGGGTCCCTCGCCAACGCCGATCGCGGTCGTGTCGTGGACCAGCCGGATCAGCGGGTCGGCGCGGCACCCCGCTTCGAGCCAGTCGCGCAGCAGATGCCACGCGGTGGTGTCCCGGTCCGGACCGTGGCAGGCGGGCGGGCCGCCGGACAGGCCGGTGACCTGCTGCAACAGTGCCAGGTCCACGCCGATCCCGCCACCGCCCGCCGCGCCCGCGGGAGCCCGCTCGATCACGGTGACGGCGGCTCCGGCCTGGCGGGCCGCCAGCGCGATGCTCATGCCCACGACGGACCCGCCCACCACCACGATCCGGCGGGCGATGTCCTCGCCCGCGCGCTGGCCGAGCGGCTCGGGCCGGCCCATCCCGTTCCTCCGTCCGATCCGACGCGAAGGCCCCGTCAGCGGGCCAGCCTGATACACCCCGTCATCGTCAGGCTAACCGTTCGGTGACCAGGCGGGCGGCAGGGCAGGCCCTCGAACGCAGCCCCGTTCCCCGCGGCCGCTGACGGGCTCTCGGGCGTCGGGCAGGATGGACGCATGGCCCGACCGGTACCCCGTCACGATCGCGACGCGGGCGGCCCCGCCGCCCTGCTGGCGGCCAAGGCCGAACTGCGGCAGGAAGTGTGGTCGGCGATGAGCGCCGCCAAGGTGGCGCGGTTCCCCGGCGCGGCCGGACGCATCCCGAACTTCACCGGCGCGGAGGCCGCCGCCGAGCGGCTGCGCGGCCTGCCCTCGTGGCGGGCCGCGCAAACCCTGAAGTCCAATCCGGACTCCGCCCAGCTGCCGGTCCGGCAGCGGGCACTGGAGGACGGCAAGACCGTGTTCATGGCGGTGCCGCGCCTGGCCGCGGCGGAGCCGTTCTTTGCCCTTGACCCGGCCCACCTCAGCGAGCCGCCCCGCAAGGCCGCCTCGATCAGCGGGGCGTCCCGCTCGGCCCGGAAGGTCACGCTGGCCGGACTGTCCCCGGTCGACCTGGTGGTGATGGGCTGCGTCGCGGCCGGGGAAGACGGCGCGCGGCTCGGCAAGGGCGGCGGTTTCGCCGACCTGGAGTTCGCGCTGGCCAGCGCGGCCGGCCTGATCGGGCCGCACACTGTGTCGGTCACGACCGTGCACGAGCTCCAGGTCCGCGAGGCCGGGACGATCCCGCTGGCCGGCCACGACGTGCTGGTCGACTTCATCGTCACCCCCGAGCGCGTCATCGACTGCCGTCCCCGGCACGGCTCGCGGCCGGTCGCGGGCATCTGCTGGGAGGATCTGACCGAGGAGAAGATCGCCGCCATACCGCTGCTGGCGGCCCGGCGCGCCGGGCGGGTGTAGGTCCCGGCATCGGGCGCGGACCGCGCCTTTCGGATAGTTACCGAATCGTCATCACCAATGGCCTGCCCGGCGGGTCTTATTAAAGGCCGCGCAAAACGGCCGCGCAAAGCGCGCCAGGAGCTTGCCACGACTCG
>JASHUI010000181.1:0-9216 GCA_030040095.1 Streptosporangiaceae bacterium
CTGACCTGGGACGAGGTTCCGGACTGCCGGCCGGAGTCGTTCACGATCGACACCATGCCCGAGCGGTTCGCGCGGCTCGGCGACCTCGCGGCGGGCATCGACGCCGCGGTTGGGTCCCTGGAGCCGCTGCTCGAACTGGCCGCCACGGACGAGGCGGCCGGCCTGCCCGATGCGCCGTGGCCGCCGCACTTCACCAAGCAGGCCGGAGAGCAGCCGCGGGTGCAGCCGTCCAAACGGCGCCGGGAGGCGGCCTCTTCGGCGGCGTCTTCGGCGTCATCATCGGCGTCGCCGTCGCCGGCCCCGGCGGCTCCCGGCAAGGCCAGCGGGCCGACCGGCCGGCGCCGGTCGTCGATGCCGCTGATCGAGGTGGCCCGGGCGGCCACCCGGGCCGAGGCCATGGCGGGCCTGGACCGGTGGAAGCAGCGGCACCCCGAGGCGTGGGCCCAGTTGGAGCCGGCCGACGTGCTGGTCGATTCGATGCGCGGGCGCTCCTCGACCTGGACCAGGATCCGGCTGAACCTGCGCCACGTGGCCGAGGACCAGCGACCGCCGCAGGAGGCCCTCGAGGTGGACTACGACCCGTGGGCCGGCGCCGGCTGATCGGAGCGGCTGCTAGACCCGCGGCAGCACCTCGGCGGCGATGAGCTCGAGGTGATCGAGATCGTTCAGGTCGAGCACCTGCAGGTAGATACGCTCGGCGCCCAGCTCGGCGAACTGCCCGATCTTCGCGACCACCTCGTCCGGCGTGCCTGCCAGACTGCTGGCGATCAGTTCGCCGGCCCCGCGGCCGATCGCCGCCGCCCTGCGGTCCAGCTCGGCCCGGGTCCGGCCGCAGCACACCACCTGCGCGGCCGAGTAGATCACCGAGGTCTCGGACCGGCCGGCCGCCGCGCAGGCCTCCCGGACCCGGCCGAACGCCGCTTTCGTGTGGTCCACGCTGGCGAACGGGACGTTGTACTCGTCGGCGAACTTGGCGGCCAGCCGCGGCGTGCGGCGCGCCCCGGTTCCGCCGATGATCACCGGGGGCCCGGGCCGCTGCACCGGCTTCGGCAGCGCGGGCGAGTTCACCACCGTGACGTGCTTGCCCTGGAACGAGAAGCGGGCGCCGTCGGGAGTACCCCAAAGACCGGTGATCACCTCGAGCTGTTCCTCCAGCCGGTCGAAGCGCTCACGCACAGGAGGGAACGGGATGCCGTACGCCGCGTGCTCGGTGGCGTACCAGGCGGCGCCGAGCCCGAACTCGACCCGGCCGCCGCTCATCTGGTCAACCTGTGCCGCGATGATCGCGAGCGGGCCAGGGTAGCGGAACGTCGACGCGCTCAACAGGGTGCCGAGCCTCACCCGCGAGGTCTCGCGGGCCAGGCCGGCCAGCGTCGTCCAGGCGTCGGTCGGACCCGGCAGGCCGCTGACCTCGCCGATCTTCAGATAGTGATCCGAGCGGAAGAACGCGTCGAATCCGAGGTCCTCGGCGGCCCTGGCCACCCGGAGCAGGGTCGTATAGTCCGCGCCCTGCTGCGGTTCGGTGAAGATTCGCAGTCGCATACCACCCATCGTGGTCTATGTCGTTCTGCGGCGTGACACGGGTTCCATCTCGACCGCCGGACGGGGGTCGGACGCCGGCGTTCGCAGCTCCCCGCGGTCCCCGGGCACACACGCCGGACCGCACCGTCGCGCGCTTCCGGCGAACCCGCGGGCGCGAAGCGTCCGGATGACCTCGCCGGCGACCTGGCAGGGACGGTCCATCACATCGGCGTAGCTGTAGCGCAGCGTGACCAGGCCGTTCGCGGCGCTCTGGTTGTCGCGGCCGATGTCGCGCCAGCGTTCGCCCTCGGGATGCGCAGCGAGGCCGTCTAGTTCCACGATCACCCCGTACTCCTCGTAACGGATGTCCTCGTACTGTGACGTGCCCCCCGCTCGAGTGCGGCGCTGACGGATCCCCGGAGGCAGGCCGTGCGGTCGCTCCACCCGGTACAGGTACCCGCGCTCGAGCATCGACTCGACGCCCGCCCGGGCGTCGCCGAGTGCCGCGAGCAGCATCGTCCGGCGGCGTATCCGTAACCGGCCGTCCATCGCCGTCAGCAGCCGGCCCGGCGTGGTCCGGCGGCTGGCGCAGGCCGTGAGGATCCAGCCGATGGCGCCGGCCGCGGTGGTCTCGGCCTCGGCGAGGTCGAGCACCGTATCCTCCAGGCGCGTCCGCGGCGGCTGCAGCGCAGGATGGCGCGCGGTCCGCGCGCGCCGTGAGTAGTGGATCACGACACCCTTCATCGGCGCGACCGGACGGCCCCGCGGGACCATGATGTGCACCACCCCGCCCTTCCTGGCCTCGACGAGCCCGTGCAACTCCGCAGCCGTCTGGTGGCAGAGCACGGCGCCCGTCCTGACTGCGAGGACCGCGGCCCACATCAGCGACTCCCGGCTCGGCGGCCCGGGATAGGCCAGGTACACGCCCGCGTGCAGTCGCCGCCAGCGGCCGGCGCCAAGCTTTACCTGAACGGCGTGCCGGGTCATTCCGGCGGCGAGCGCCTGGGCCCGCGTCACCACTCCGGCCTGGCGGCCGATGAGCCGCTCGAGGTCCCTCGGCACCGATCCCCTCATGCGCCAAGCCTGGGCCGCTCCCGCCCGGCCGACATCCCCGGGCCCCCGATCTGTGGATAACCCCGGCCGTCCACATCCGGGCACCGAAACAACCTTGACGGGCGGCTACCCCTCAGTGGTTGGGTTTTTGCCGGCTGCAGCCGGCAAAAACCTAACCGGTATCGCCCGGGCGCTCGTGGCGCGTGCCGTTGCCGGGCGCGTCCAGGGGACCGGATACGAGGGCCCGTGCGTCGTAGGCGGCGCGCGCGGCGTCGACCTCGTCCAGGTGCGCGTCGACCCAGGTCATCAGGGCACCGACCGCGTCGAGCAGGGTCCGGCCCAACGGGGTGAGCGCGTACTCCACCCGCGGCGGCATCACCGGGTACATGGTGCGGCTGACGATGCCGTCGCGCTCCAGGCCGCGCAGGGTGACGGTGAGCATCCGCTGGCTGATTCCGTCGACCGAGCGCTTCAGGGCGGTGAACCGCTTCGGCCCGTCGCCAAGGCACGAGATCACGAACAGGGACCACTTGTCGCCGACCCGCTCCAGGATCTCCCGGACCCGGCACCTGGTGAGCGTGATCCCCGGCGCGCCGGAGGGGCTGGCCGCGCTGGCGGCGCCGTTGGTCTCGGCCGCGCCTGCCGTGCCTGGCTGCATGGTTACCTCCAGGTGCCTCGGTAAAGTCGAAGTTCCGTCTTGTCGCCCCTCCGGCCGCCCGTGAGGATGGGGACGCGGGGGGGTTCCGTATGTGCACTACGTATCCGTCGGTAACCGTCATATCCCTGATAACTAGGAGACATCTTGTCAGCCGAAACAGCCGAGATTCCCGGCTACATCGCGGGCACCTGGACCATCGACCCGGTTCATTCGCACGTCGGGTTCATGGCCAGGCACCTCATGGTCAGCAAGGTTCGCGGCAACTTCACCAAGTTCGAGGGCCAGATCATCACCGCGGCAGACCCGCTACAGTCGTCGGCGACCGCGACGATCGACACGACCTCGTTCGAAACCGGCAACGAGCAGCGCAACAACGACATCAAGGGCGAGAACTTCCTCGATGTGGCCAACCACCCGACGATGACCTACCGGTCCACGGGCGTCCGCCGGGACGGCGGGGAGATCATCGTGGACGGTGACCTGACCATCAAGGGCATCACCCACCCGGTGGCGCTGACTGTCGAGGTCAACGGCTTCGGCCCCGATCCCTACGGCGGCACCCGGGCCGGTTTCTCCGCGGTCGGCGAGATCAACCGGAACGACTACGGCATCACCGCGAACATGGTGCTGCCCACGGGCGGCGTCATGGTGAGCGAGAAGATCCAGCTCACGATCGAGGTCGAGGCCACCCTGGCGACGGGGTAGCCGCCGCGATCACCGGCCGCGCGCCAGCGTGGCCAGGCACTCCACGTGGTGCGTCATCGGGAAGGCATCGAAGGCGCGGAGCGCCTCCAAGGTCCACCCGGCCGCGCGGAACGCCGCGAGATCACGGGCCAGGGTCGCCGGGTCGCAGGACACGTACGCGATCCGGCCGATCCGGCCGGCTGCGGCGCCGCGCCCGGCGGCGCCGGGCCGCGATGGCGCCGACAGCAGGTCGATGACCGGGCGGGCGAGCCCGGTCCGGGGCGGGTCGACCACGCCCAGACCGGCTCCGGACAGCCCGTTCCTGGCCAGCAGCGCCGCCGTGTCGCCGCGGTGCACCCGCGCCCACGGCATCGCGCGCAGGTTGTGCCGGGCGTCGCGGACGGCGGCGGCATCTGCCTCGATCCCGATCACCGTTCCCGACGGGCCGACGGCCTCGGCCACGACCCCGGTGAACAACCCGGCCCCGCAGTACAGGTCCAGCGCCACGTCCCCCGGTCCGGGGCGGAGCGCATCGAGCACGGCCGCCGCGAGCGTGTCCGCCGCGAGCGGGTGCACCTGCCAGAACCCGGTGGCGCTGACCCTCCAGTCCCGGCCGACGGCGCGCTGGCGCAGGTGGCCATGGCCGCGAGCGGTCGCCGCGCGGCCCGAGACGATCACCGCCCGCTGGCCGGACCCGGGCGCCACAGCGACCTCGACCGAGGCCGCCCCCGGCCACCGCTGCCCGGTAACCGCCGCCGTGTCGATCAGCGGATGGGCGATCAGGCAGTCGCCGATCGCCATGATCTCGTGCGAGCGGTGCCGGCGCAGGCCGGCGACGCCGTCCCGGCCGACCGCGAACTTTACCCGGGTACGCCAGCCAAGGCCGGTCTCGTCGCCGGGCATGGGCTCGACGGCTACCTCGCGCTCGATGCCGGCGATGCGGCGCAACTGCTGGCGGACGACCGCCGCCTTCAGGGCGCGCTGGGCCGTAAGGCTTGCGTGCTGCCAGTCGCAGCCGCCGCAGCCGCCGGGCCGCGCGTGCGGGCAGGGCGACGGGACCCGGTCCGCCGAGGCATCGAGGATCTGCGTGGCATCGGCCCGGGCGAACCGCGACGTGGTCTGGGTGATGACCGCGCGGACCCGCTCTCCAGGCAGCGCGTGCCGCACGAAGACCACCGGGCCTGGGCCGGTCCTGGCCACGCACCAGCCGCCGTGCGCGACCTCGCCCACGGTGAGCTCAACCAGGTCACCGGGCTCGGGCGGGTGCGAAGCGGTCGCTATCACGCCACCATGCTCCCGTGACACCGCCGCCCGCCCGCGACCGGGGCGCCGGCGGGCCATATGGCTGGCACCGCCGGGCCGCAGGATAATACCGTGTTCGGGCACATTGCTCGCGGGAAGGAAAGCCGTGCACATCGTGATCATGGGGTGCGGGCGAGTCGGCTCGACGATCGCCCACATTCTCGAGGACCATGGACACTCGGTCGCGGTGATCGACCAGGATCCAGACGCGTTCCGCAAGCTGTCGGCCGGATTCAAGGGAACCAAGATCACAGGAATCGGCTTCGACCGCGACGTCCTGATCGAGGCCGGCATCGAGCGTGCCGACGCCTTCGCGGCGGTAAGCAGCGGCGATAACTCCAACGTGATCGCGGCCCGGGTGGTCAGGGAGTCGTTCGGCGTCGGCCGGGTCGTGGCGCGGATCTATGACCCTCGCCGGGCCGAGGTCTACCAGCGGCTCGGCATTCCCACGGTGGCGACGGTGCGCTGGACCGCGGACCAGATGCTGCGCAAGCTGCTGCCCGAGGGCGCACAGCCGCTCTGGCGCGATCCGACCGGGGCGATCGTGCTCGCCGAGGTGGCCTACTCCGAGCACTGGCTCGGAGAGAAGGTCACCGCGCTCGAGGACGCCGCTCGCACCAAGATCGCGTATATCTCGCGGCTCGGGGAGTCCATGATGCCCGGTCCCGGCACCGTCCTCCAGGAGGGTGACGTGCTGCACGTGATCGCCCATGACCGCGACCTGGACCGGATAGCCGCCGCCTTCGCCAAACCGGCCACGCCGGGCAAGGGAGGTCACTGATGCGCGTCGCGATCGCCGGAGCAGGCTCGGTCGGCCGGTCCATCGCCATGGAACTGCTGGGCAACGGCCATGAGGTGCTGCTCATCGACAAGGACCCGAGAAAGATCAAGGTCTACAACGTCCCGAGCGCGGAGTGGCTGCTCGCCGACGCGTGCGAGATCACCTCTCTGGAAGACGCGTCGCTGGAGCGCTGCAACGTCGTGATCGCCGCGACCGGGGACGACAAGGTCAACCTCGTGGTATCGCTGCTGGCCAAGACCGAGTACGGGGTGCCGCGGGTGGTGGCCCGGATCAACCACCCGAACAACGAGTGGCTGTTCAACGAGTCCTGGGGAGTCGACGTCGCGGTGTCCACGCCCCGGCTGCTCTCGGCCCTGGTCGAGGAGGCGGTCAGCGTCGGTGACCTGGTCCGGCTGATGACGTTCCGGCAGAGCGAGGCCAGCCTGGTGGAGCTGACCATGCCGGCCGACGCGCCCCTGGCCGGCCAGCGGATCGGGTCCATCGAGTGGCCCACCGACACCGCGCTGGTCGCGATCCTGCGCGACGGCCGGGTAATCGTGCCCGACAGCGACGATCCGCTGGAGGCCGGCGACGAGTTGCTGTTCGTGACCAGCGAGGACGTCGAGGAGGAACTGGGCCGGCTGCTCTCCGGCGGCGGATGAGGGGGCCGCGCCCTACCTGGTCTCGGTGATCTCCGGGCCGCGCTCGAACGGGTTGGGCAGGGACTGGCCGGCCGTCTGCTGCTCGAACTGGTCGGCCAGGGCCTGGCGCATGTCCTCGGGCAGCCCGATCTCCAGCAGGTCCCCCGGCGGGGCCGGGTGATCTCCGCGCACCACGACCACGTCCGCGAACAGCTCCTCGAACGGCAGGGCCAGGTCCGGACGGCGGGCCGCCGGGCCGCGGATCATGCCCCTCAGGAACCAGCGGGGACCATCGACGCCCAGGAAGCGGATCGGCTCCAGCTCCCCCCGGCCATGGCCCTCTCCCATGGGGTGCACCCACGCCTGCAGCTCGATGCCGAACGGGCCCTCCGACACCTGGCTGTTGCCGCCCGACCTCGCCACCTCCGCGGCGAACTCCCGGCGCACCTCGTCCCACAGCCCGCTGGTCTTCGGCGCGGCGAAGGCCATCAGCTGCAGGACGCTGTCGTCGCGCAGGATCGTGACGCACACGCCCATGCCCTCGGCCACCTCGACCTCCACGCGGATCCCCTCATACGCGGGGATCAGCAGGCTGCCGAAATCAATACGCTCCCGCTGCGGGTAGTTCCCGGCCCCGTCCCAGGGACCGGACAGCTGGCCCGCGCTCTCGTGGTAAGGCGCCGGATCATCCGGCCCGGAGCCGGATTCGTCGTCGTCGTCCAGCTCGTCGAGGTCGCCGTACAGTTCCTCGTCGTGCTGGGCCGTGCCGGAGTCAAATCCGGGCCGGTCCGCTTGCTCGCGGCGGCGCCGCCTGAACACCCTGCACGCTCCTAACTTCCTTAACGGAACTCGTTCTATCCGACGGGCTCGCCCGCCGCCGCGTAGCCGCCGGTCGACCCGAACCCGTCACGGCCTCTGGCCGAACCTGGCAGCCTCTCTACCTCATAGAACACCGGGCGCTCCACCCGCTGCACCACCAGCTGGGCGATCCGGTCCCCGCGACGCAAGAGCACCGCGGCGTCGGCATCGGTATTGAGCAAGGTCACCCTGATCTCGCCACGGTACCCGGCGTCCACAGTGCCCGGTGCATTCACGATCGTGACGCCATGACGCGCCGCCAGCCCGGACCGCGGGTGCACGAACGCGGCATAGCCATCGGGCAGGGCGATCGCGACCCCGGTGGGCACCACGGCGCGCTGCCCGGGCCCGAGCTCAACGTCCACCGAGGCGAACAGGTCGGCGCCCGCGTCCCCGGGATGAGCCCGCCGCGGCAGCGGCAGGCCGGGATCCAGCCGCTGGATGAGCACCTCGACGCCCTCGGATTCCGACATGCCGGGCATGGTTAACCACCCCTCGTCGGCGGTTGGCCTGCGTTCACGGAGGTGACCCTACCGCCGGACGGCCGGGATGGTCGCGCGAGCCGACGGCTGACCGCCCGTCCGGCTACGCGTCGCCGCCGGGCGGCGACGACCGTCCCCGCAGATGCGGCCAGGCATAGGTCAGCGCGGCGGCCGCCGGTACCGCGACGATCGCGCCCGCGATCCCGCCGATGACGCCGCCGACCGCCAGGACCAGGATGATCGCGAGCGGGTGCAGCCGCACGATCCGCCCGATGAGCAGGGGCTGCAGGAGATGGCCCTCGATCTGACCCTCCAGCACGAAGACGCCGATCATGATGGCGGCCGCGATCCAGCCCTTGGTGCCGAGGGTGACGAGGATCACGACCGTGCCGGCCACGAAGATCCCCACCAGCGGCAGGTACGCCGCGATGAACACCAGACTGATCAGCGGCACCAGGAGCGGCACGTCCAGCAGCCACAGGGCAAGGCCGATGAAGACCGAGTGAATCGCGGCGACCGCTGTGGTGCCCCGCATGTAGTTGACCAGCACCCCCCAGGCCGCCGCGCCCGCGTCATCCGCCCGCAGCCGGGCCTCGGCCGGCAGGCCTTTCGTGATCCAGCCCCAGATCCGCTCGCCGTCCTTGAGCAGGAAGAACGTGACGAAGATGGTCAGGATGATGCCGGTGCCCAGCTCCAGGGCGATCTTCCCGCCGGTGAGCACGGTGCCCGCTATCAGCGTCTTGTGCTGCGACAGGAACTGGACGAGATCGTTGTAGTACTGCGCAAGCCGGGTGCTGCTGAGGTGGAACGGCGCGCCGGCCAAAGAGCGCTGCACCTCCCGGGCCGTGTGCTTGACCTCGCTCTGCAGCCTGGGATAGTCGGCGGTCACCCGGTTGACCGCCAGGATCGTCAGGCCCGCCAGGATCAAGACGCCGACCAATATGGTCGACCAGGTCGCCGCGAGCGGGGACAGGCCCCGGCGCCGCAGCAGCGCGGCCAGCGGATGCAACAGGGCGGTCAGCAGCAGGGCGGCGATACAGGGCAGGATGACCAGCTGCAGCGCGCTGGCCACCCGGAACGCCAGGTATACCAGCAGGCCGACCAGGAGCACCCGCCATGACCAGGCGGCCGCCCGCGCCAGCCAGGCCGGCACTTCCGGCTCCCGAGACGGCCGGCCGACGGGCGAGGGCCGGAGCCTGGCCGGGATCCCGCGATTCTGGTCGCGCGCGGCGTCGG
>JASHUI010000182.1:0-3346 GCA_030040095.1 Streptosporangiaceae bacterium
GGCCGTGGCCGCCGCGGCGGCCACGGCCGGGCCCTCCAGCAGGGTCACCGGCTCGCCGCGGTGGTTGGTCCTGGCCCATATCTCGCGGCCGCCGGGGGGCCGGGCGTTCAGGGCGGCGTAGGCGGCGCGGGCGGTGGCCGCCGCCAGCCCGCCGGTCAGCAGGGTTCCGCCGGCCCTGGCCCGGGCCCGGCCCACGGTGCGGCTCATCCGCGGTTCTTGCGCGCCGACGCGGTCGGCGTCGGGGCGACGGACGGCGTCGCGGACGGGGCGGGGGTCGGCGCCGGATCCGGGGCCAGCCTGCTGCTGAGGCCGTAGGACTGCGGCTTCTGGTTGTTCAGCAGGTAGCTGAGGGCCTGGGCGACCATCAGCTGGCCAGACGCGTGGTCGGCGTCGTCGACGCTGGATACCTGCGCCTGGATCCCGGTATTGCCGTTGATCAGCTCGTCGATGGCGCTGCCCGATCCCGACCCGGCCAGCGAACCGGCCAGCACCACGCCGTGGCTGTTCAGAGCGAGTTGCTGGGCCAGCGAGAGCAGGGCCAGGTTGGCGGCATCGGTGTCGCTGGCCGGCGGGCTCGCCGGGATGACCACGACGGCCAGCGTGGCCTGCGGCGGCGCCACCGCGGTGCTGGAGGGATTGAACTGCAGGAATCCCTGCTGGGCGAAACCGCCGAGGATCTGGCCGGTCTGGCTGGCGGGCAGGTCGGTGGCGGTCTTGGTCACCAGCGCCGGGGCGAGCACTTGCGCCGCCTCCTGCTGCCCGGCGATCTGGGCGTCCACGTACGACTGGGCCGGCGGGTCGCCGGGGATGACGCCGGACGGCGCGACCTTGGAGGCCAGGACGTCGAGGCTGTTCTGCGCGGCGGCGCTGGTGTCGAAGAACGCGGGCTGCAGCTGGACCTGGCCAGCCACCTTTGCCCCGGCCAGCAGGAGGTCGCTGGTGATGCCGCTGATGTCCTGGCTGTCTGCGCCCGGCGCGGTGATAAGCACGACCCGCTGGCCTTCGAGCAGGCCGGGCAGCAGCCGCGGCGCGGCGGCCTGGGCGAGCGCGTCGTCGCTGGCGATCTCGTTCTGCAGGCTCTGGATCGTCGCGTGCTGCGATTGAATCTGGTGCAGGCCGTTGTCGAGAACCTCCTGGGCCTTGGGTTTGAGCGCGGTCGTGCCGACGACGATGCCGATCGCCAGCGCGAGGAACACGGCGACGATCGAGACCAGGTGATAGCGGAAGTCGATCACTAG
The DNA here is from genome assembly GCA_030040095.1 of Streptosporangiaceae bacterium. Taxonomy (GTDB): domain Bacteria; phylum Actinomycetota; class Actinomycetes; order Streptosporangiales; family Streptosporangiaceae; genus JASHPR01. The sequence continues at coordinate 1,239 of JASHUI010000182.1, forward strand.
AACAGTCCAGTCAGCCAGTACCAGAAGTTCTCCAGCTGCGTGCCGAGGTACCGGACGAAGATCTGGCCCGAGGGTAGGAACAACATCGCCACCAGGATGGTGACGGCGGCGGCCAGCACGAGCGGGATGATGGCCATCGCCGAGATCCGGCTCTGGTAGAGCCGACTCACCCCCTTGGCGTCAACGATCTTATCGTCCACCCGCAGCCTGGTGAGGAACGTGCTGGCCATGCCGGCCCGTCCCTTGTCCAGGAACTCCACCGCCGTGTGGTGCATCCCGACCGCGACGATCAGGCTGGCGCCCATCTCGTCGGCGATCAGCAACGCGATGTCCTCGCTGGTACCCGCCGCGGCGCAGAGCACCGGCTCGAGCCCCAGCGCCTTGACCCGCGGCAGGCCCGGGGCCCGGCCGTCCGGGTAGGCGTGCACGACGATCTCGGCTCCGCACTGGAGCGCCATATCGGACACCGAGTCCATGTCACCGACGATCAGGTCCGGGCGGTAGCCGGCCTCGATCAGCGCGTCGGCGCCCCCGTCGACGCCGACCATGACGGGCTTGCGGTCGCGGATATAGGAGCGAAGCGCGGCGATGTCCTCGCGGTGGTGGTAGCCGCGCAGGGCGACCAGCACGTCCCGTCCGTCCAGTTTCGTCCGCAGCTCGGGGATCCCGATCCCGTCGATGAGCAGCGGGTACTCGTGCTTGATGTACTCCAGGGTGTTCGTGGCGAACGCCTCGATCTCGGCGGCCACGTTGTTCTTGGCCTCGGCCATCGCCGCGGCCACGCTCGCCGCGTCCTGTTGCCGGCCCTTGGCCACGACCTGGTCGCCCGCGTAGAGCGTGTCGCCCTCCAGGCGGACGCTCTGCCCTTCCTTGATCCGCTCGAACACCTCGGGACCGACGTCGTCGATCAGCGGGATGCCCGCCTCGATCAGGAGCTGCGGCCCGCGGTTCGGGTACCGGCCGCTGATGCTCCGCGCCGCGTTCACCACCGCGGCGACGTGCCGGCCGACCAGCGCATCGGCACCGGTCATATCAAGGTCAACGTGGTCGATGATGGCGATCTCACCGGGGCCCAGCCGGTTGGCCAGGTTCTTGGTCCTGCGATCCAACCGGGCAGTAGCAGTCAGACCGGGTAGGTCCTCGGACCCTTTCCGGCGCGTTCTACGTGGTTTTCCAGGCTGGGCCTTCATCGAAGAGTAAGTTTGCCAGATTCCAGCCGTGGCGGAAGCTACAGGTGCAGTCACGGTCCGCAACCGTCAGGAGATCCACAGCCTGGGTACAGCTCGCCCCCGGCGATGACCCGGGCATCAGCCTCAGCCTCAGCCCTCGGAACGCTCGGCCGCCGCGGCCGCCAGCAGTTCCTCTGCGTGCGCCCGGCCGAATTCCGAGTCCTCCAGGCCGGCCAGCATCCGCGACAGCTCCTTGACCCGCCCGGCCTGGTCCAGCCGGATGATCCCGCTCCGGGTCACCGAGCCGTCGTCGGCCTTCTCGACCACCAGGTGGGTGTCGGCGAACGCCGCCACCTGGGGGAGGTGGGTCACCACGATCACCTGCGCCAGCCGGGCCAGCCGGGCCAGCCTGCGGCCGATCTCCACCGCGGCCTTGCCGCCGACGCCGGCGTCGACCTCGTCGAACACGAAGGTCGGCACCGGGTCCGCCCCGGCGAAGACGACCTCGATGGCCAGCATCACGCGGGAAAGCTCGCCGCCGGAGGCCCCCTTGTGCAGCGGGAGGGCGGGCGCGCCCGGATGCGCTGACAGCCGGATCTCGACGTCGTCGGCGCCGTGCGGGCCGGGCTCGCTCAGCGGCGTCACCGCCACCACGATCCTGGCGTACGGCATGGCGAGCGCGGTCAGCTCGGCGGAGACATCGGCGGCGAACCTCTCCGCCGCCCCCTTCCTGGCCACGCTGAGCTGCGCGGCCAGCTGCCCGACCTCCGCGTCCAGCCGGGCCTCCTCCTCGGCCAGGGCCGTGATCCGGTCGTCGTCGCCGTCCAGCTCGACGAGCCGGACACCGGCCTGCTTGGCCCATGCGAGCACCGCCGCCACGGCGCTGCGCGGCTGGTCCGCGGCGTCCGGGTCGCCCGCGACGCCGGACTCACCCGGGGC
>JASHUI010000183.1:0-2730 GCA_030040095.1 Streptosporangiaceae bacterium
CCGCGGCGCGGCCGCCCGGCGCGTGCTTCACCACGTTGGTCAGCGCCTCCTGGACGACCCGGTACAGGGACAGCTCGAGCGCGGGGGAGAGCTGGCGGTCGGCGCCCGACATCCGCAGCTCCACCGGCGTTCCCGAGGCGCGTACGTTGTCGGCCAGCTCCTTCAGATCGGCCAGGCGCGGCGCCGGAGCCAGCGCCGCCGAGCCGACCTCGTCGTCACGCAGCAGGCCGAGCACCACCCGCAGCTCGTCCTGCGCGGTCCGGCCGATCGTCTCGATCGACTCGAGCGCGGCTCTCGCCTGCTCCGGACGCCTGGCCATGAGCCGGCGGCCCACCCCGGCCTGGACGGTGATCACCGCGAGGGTATGGGCGACGACGTCGTGCAGCTCGTGAGCGATGCGCACCCGCTCCTCGCGGACCTCCTGGCGGGCGCGCTCGGCCTCGGCGGCCCGCTCGCGCTCGGCCTGCTCGGCCAGCCCCGCCAGGTAGCGGCGCCGCGCCGCGACGCTGTCACCGACGAACCACCCCGCCACCAGCGGCGAGTAACCCAGCAGGGCCTCGACCGCCAGCGGAGTGTGCCCGCTGGTGAACCCGGAGTACGCCATCGCCGCGCCCAGCGCGGCCGCGGCGGCCAGGGCCGCGCGGATCGACACCCGTTTGGGCAGCCTCGAGGCGGTCAGGTATACCGCCAGGCCCAGGCTGATGCCGAACGGCAGCGACGCCGTTCCCGAGGCTATGCCCACGGCGGCCGCCGTCGTCGCGACCGCGAGCAGCGGCGTCGGCCACCGCCGGAGCGCCACGATCAGGGCACACGCCACGAGCGCCAGCAGCAGCTTCTGCCCCCGCGCGGGATAGGGCACGGCCGCGATCGCCAGCGCGGACATGCCCGCGCACGCCGCGAGCACGCCGGTGGCCAGCCGCCTGCTCTCATGGAACGCGGGGCGAGCGGGCCCCAGCGGCCGCTCGGCCGGATAGTCAGACACATAAAGACGGTAACCAGCGCGTCCGCCGAGCGCATCAGTCCGGAGAATGACGGCGTCCACGGGCGGCGTGCCGGCCGGCACGCCGGCCGAAGAAGGAGCCCTCGCCGAGCTGCGTTCCGCTGCTGTAGCCCTTGCCGTCCTGCGCGATGTTGGAGGCGCAGGCGCCCGCGGCGTACAGGCCCGGCACGACCGACCCGTCGGGGCGCTGCACCTGCCCGTCGACCGTGCAGCGCAGCCCGCCCAGGGTGAAGCCCGCGTACGTCGCCTTGCCGAGCGACAGGTCGAACGCGGCCCAGGGACCGGTGTCCTGCGGCTCGACCCAGTCCGGGTGCTTGCGGAATTCCGGGTCCTCGCCGCGCGCGGCGGCGGCGTTGTACGCCCCGAGGGTCGCGGCGAGGTTCCCGCGCGGGATGCCGAGCCCGCGTTCCATGTCCTCGACCGTTTCCCAGCCGTCGATGAACGGCACCAGCGGGATCTGCGGGTATGCCATGTGCGCGCTGTCGACGATCAGGAACGCGACGCTTCCCGGCTGATCGAGGACGAACCCCGACGTCCGGGAATGGTAGCTGTCCTCGGCCACGAACCGCCGGCCCTCGCGGTTGACCACGATGCCGGTCAAAAGCTTCCCCGGCGGGTAGAACGGCGCGGTGATGAACGCCTGGCCCATGTGCCGCGCCTGCCCGCCCGCGGACACTCCCAGCCTGATGCCCAGCCCGTCGTCGTAGGTCGTGCCCAGCACCAGCAGCTTCTGCGCGAGCTGCGGCACGTGCTCGGCGACCATCTCGGGGTTCATGACGAAGCCGCCGGCCGCCAGGATGACGCTGCGGGCCAGCACGACGCCGCGGGTGTCAAAGGAACGCCACCGCACCCCGCGGACCCGCTGTCGCCGGGTGACCAGCCCGGTGGCGGCGGTCTCGTAGCAGACCCGGACGCCGAGCCGCTCCGCGCGCCGCACCAGCAGGTCGATGACCAGCTTCGCGCCGCCGGTGTCGCCGGGCACCGGGACCTTGTGGCCGCGCGGCGCGGGCACCGCCAGGTCGCGGAACGGCCAGACCTTCTCGTTGCCGGTGTACATGAGGCCCTGGGTCTGCGGCTGTATGACCGCCTTGTCCGGGTAGTAGCTGCGCTCGAACCGGAATCCCAGGCCCTCAAGCCAGTCGCAGTGCTCGGCGCTGCCGTCGGCGTAGGCGCGGATCTTGTCGGCCTCGGGCTCGGGGGTCACCGCCATCAGGTAGGCGTACATCTCGTCGGGGGTGTCCCGGTGACCGGTGGCGCGCTGCACCACCGTCCCGCCGCCCAGGTAGAAGTGACCGCCGGCCAGGGCGCTGGTGCCGCCCGCCGCCGCGGCCCGCTCCAGGACGAGCACCGACGCCCCGGCCGCCGCGGCCTCGACCGCCGCGCATCCGCCCGCGATCCCGAAGCCGACCACGACCACGTCCACCTCGGTCCGGAGGTCATCCGGCGGCCGGTCGGCGTCGCTTCGCTGGGTGTCCCGGGTCATCCGCATCCGCCCACGGTGTCCGCCTGATGCGGGCCAGCCTATACCGGACGATTACCTGGACATACGGCTGAAAGCCGTGCGCCGGATCGCCGGAGCCCGTGGCTATGCTCAAGGAGCATGGCGAACAGGGGTTCGATGGCATCCGCCCGGGTTGACGCCGGGGAAGATCAGGCGGCCGGTCAGGCGGCCACGACGGCCGGGGCAGCGGCGGGGGCAGCGGCGGCGGTGACCGCGGCCGGCCGCGCCG
>JASHUI010000184.1:0-5467 GCA_030040095.1 Streptosporangiaceae bacterium
CCGGTCAGCGACCCGACCAGCTCGGCGCACCGGTGCACCGGGATCGCGTGGGCGACCATCAGGTACACACACCAGGCCTGCAGGTTCGGCCCGTAGGTGACCGTGCCCGGGGCCCCGGCCCCGGCCGGCGCCGGGGCGCAGGTGACCTGCCCGCAGCCACACCGCACCGCGTGCCGGTCATGCTGGATCACCCGGGCACTGACCAGCGGGATCTCCACCTGCTGGTGGCTGGCCGCCACGCCCAGGCCGGTGCCGCCGGCCAGGGCGGCGCCGCACCGGCAGCGGCCCTGCGGGAAACAAGCCACCCGCTCATCCGGGCTGGCCGACCAGGCCAGGTGGGAACCGGGCGCCCCGGGCTGCTTCCCCTGCCCGCGGGAGCCATCCGCCCGCCGCCGCGTCCTGGGCCTCGGCCGGGCCCGGCCCGGCTGGGCATCCACCGACGGCGGGAACGACGAATTGCCGCTGTTACGCGACATCAGCCGCTCCAGCCGCTCCACCTTCGCCTGCAACGCGCTGATCGCCTCCGCCTGCGCGGCGATCACAGCGTCCCGCTCCCCGCACGCCGAGCACCCCGGCGACGGCGGCAGAAACGGCGCATCCACGACCAACCATGATCGGCACAATCAGGACGTAATCAAGCAGACACGCTCAGCCGACCACCTGAATGTTTACACCGAATCCGTGAAAAGTGGCGGCCGGCCCCCGACCGGGGGCGGCGGGCCGGGCACGACACCGGCCGCAGACGGCGGGCCCGGCCAAGGAAACGGCCGGGCCGGGACACAGCGGCCGCCTTACCGGCGCTGCCGCGTTCGACAGGTTAAGCGGAGTCCGTGAGGCGCTATGCGGACAGGAACCGTTCCAGGTTGCCCAGGGACTCCGTGATCTCGCGGCGCATCCGGGGGGCGATCAGCCGCAGGAATGACCCGAACGCACCTTGCACCTCGACTCGCTTGACCAGCCGGACCCGCCCCTCGGCTGGCGACTCGAGGAGGTGTTCAAAGATGACCTTGCCCATCGGCATCGGGCACTCGGTGACCCAGCGCCGCCCCTCATCCACGCTGGTGATCGTGAACGTGCCGCCCAGGTTGCCACGCTGCTTCGCCCAGCCCGAGGTGCCCGGCTGGAACGGGCCGTCCAGCCGCGCAATCTCTTTGCTGACGTCCCACTCGGGCCAGCGGGACACATCGGTCCACGCCTTCCAGACCTCGGCTGGGTCGGCGTCCAATGTAGCTTCGCACTCGAATAGGAACATCTCATGCCTTTAGCGAGTTCGGGCCGTAACAAACGCTAGCCGACTTATAGCGACCAAAAGGTCTGTTCGTGCGATGTCGCGGCCCGGCGTCGAGACCCGGTAGCGTCACCAACGCGGCCAATGGGAGATATTCGTCGCAGGGAAGGCCGGAAGCGATGGCGATCTTTGTCCTGGTTCACGGTGCCTGGGGCGGCGCGCACGGCTTCCGCAAGGTTCGCGGGCCGCTGCGGGCCGCCGGTCACGAGGTCTTTACGCCCAGTCTCACCGGCATCGGCGAGCGTGCGCACCTGACCAGCCCTCAAGTGTGCCTGACCACTCATGTCACCGACGTGGTCAACACGATCCTCTACGAGGACCTGAGCGGCATCGTGCTGCTCGGCTACTCCTACGGAGGGGTCGTGGTCACCGGGGCACTGGACCACATCGCCGACCGGGTCGGCCACCTGGTGTACCTGGACGCCTTCGTGCCGGGCGACGGCGACTCGCTGAACGCCCTGGCCGGCGGCAGGGACGGGTACGGCGTGATCGGGCTCGGCCGCCGCTGGCTGGTGCCGCCGCTGCCCCGCGAGTTCGATGACCCGGCCGAGGCGAAGTGGGCGAGCCTGCGGCGCACGCAGCATCCGGCCGGCTGCTTCAGCGAGCCGGTACGGCTGGCGCGACCGCTGGAGGACTACCCGTTTACTCGCACCTACATCAAGGCGACCGGGGAGCCCCGGCCGGAGCCTGGCGGGCCCTTCTGGGCCGCCGCCGACCGGGCCAGGCAATCGCCTGCCTGGCGCTACCGCGAGATCGCCACCAATCACATGATTCCCAGCAACCGGCCCGAGGACCTGGCCCGCCTGCTGCTGGAACTCACCTGACCACCCGGCGGCACGCGGAGCCGGGCGTGACCGTAAACGACCCGCGAGCCCGGCCAGGGCGCCCGGCAGCCGTCGCCCGCCACGTTCCTCGTCGGCGACGACCAAGGTACGCTGGACCTTTCCCTGCCCGATGGGGAGGCCGGATGACGAGAGGCCGGTTCAGCGGCATGACGGCCAGCCGGTATCACCTGATGCGCGCGTCATCGGCGGATCTGGAACGCACGATCGGCATCCTGCAGAAGTCGTTCGTCGAGGGCAGGCTGACCCTGGACGAGCTGGACGACCGGCTCGGGCGGGCGCTGATGTCGCGCGCTTTCCAGGACCTGATGGCGGTCATCGCCGACCTGCCCGTCGGCCCGTTCGGGAGACTTCCCGCGCATCCGGTCACGCCCGCGTCTCCGAAGCGCCAGCCGTCTCTCGCCCCGCTGGTGGCGTCACTGGCCTGGCTGGCCCTGGTGGCCGTCGCGGTCTGGGCCGTGGTCACGGCCTAGGGCGGCGGCCTCAGTCGCAGGGACCCCCGCCCAGCCACCGGCTTCCGCGCTGGTAGAGGGCCTCCACCTCGAGTCCGGTCAGCCCGGGCATGTCCGGCTTGACCTGATAACCCAGGCCTGCCTGGAGGTAGGCCAGGTGCCGGTAACCCGCCGGGAAGCGATCGAGCTGGTCAGCGTCGAGCTCGATCCGCGCGGCGGGATCGACCGGGTCGAGCCGGTCTTTCTCGTAGATCGGCTGGCGCAGCACCAAGACCCAGCGGCCGCCGTCGCGTTCAATAAAGTCGTAGAAACGCCCGGTGCACACCACGTCACACGGCACACGATGGACGGACGCCCGCTGCGAGATCGTCATCTTCGTCTGGGCGATGGCCCGGTCACCGGCCACGTCGACCGAGCACCCGCCCAGGAAGTGCAGGATGTTCACGCCGCGCGCGGCACCCTGGCGGCTGGCCTCGATGAAGTCCTCGGCCGGGCCCTGAAACCACGTCGCCATCATCCGGCCGTCCGGATGCCAGAGCGTCCGGAACCGATCCCAGTCGCCGGCGTCGCGCCACACCACCCAGTTCTCGACCAGCTCGCGGATCGCCTGCCGGTCGGCCGCGGGGTCGCTCACCATCGCCTCCTGGGTCAGCCGGGGCCACGGGCCTGCCGGAAGCATAGGGCCGGCGGCTGGGAGTTCGCTGAAAACGCCCGGCAGTCCCACGGCGCCGGGCTCACCAGGCCAGCGGGAGCGCCTTCAGGCCCCGCATCATGATCCCGGCATGCCAGTCGAGCTGGTCTTCGGGCACCGCGATGCGCAGTCCAGGGAACCGGGAGAAGATCGTGCCCAGTGCCACCTGGAGTTCCATCCGGGCCAGGTGGGCGCCCAGGCAGAAGTGGGGCCCGAAGCCGAAGGCCAGGTGCGGGTTGGGGTCCCTGGTGAGGTCGAGCTCGTCCGGGCGCGGGAAGACGTGCTCGTCGTGGTTGGCCGAGCTCCGTGAGCACAGCACCGGCTCGCCGGTCCGCACCATCACCTCGCCCAGCATTACGTCGGCCGTGGCGATCCGCGGGTTGATGGCGCTGGCGAACACGATGAACCGCAGCAACTCCTCGACGGCGCCCGGCAGCAGTTCGGGGCGGGCCCGGAGCTCGCTGAGCTGCTCCGCGTGGGTGAGCAGCGTGTACACCATGTTGGTGATCTGGTGCGCGGTGGTCTCGTACCCGGCGATCAGCAGCGCCATCGCGAGGAAGAGCAGCTCGGTCTCGGTCAGCCGGCCGCCGTGATCGCGGGCCTGGACCAGCGAGGTGAGCAGGTCGTCGGCGGGGCGCTCGCGACGCTCTGCGAACAGGCCGGCGAGATAGCCGGCCAGGCTGGCCAGGCTGGCCTGCGTCTGCTGCGGGTCGGACATGGCGGTCGACACGGTCGCGTCGGCCCAGCGCCGGAACGTGTGCCGGTCACCCTCGGGAACGCCGAGCAGCTCGCAGATGGCGATCACGGGAAAGGTGAAGGAGAAGCTTTCCACCAGGTCGGCGGGCGGGCCCGCGGCGGCCATCTCGTCGACCAGCCGGGAGGCGATCGCCTGAGCGCGCGGGCGCAGCTGCTCCACCCGCCGGGGCGTGAACGCCCGGCCCACCAGCTGCCGGATCCGGGTATGCGCGGGCGGGTCCATGCTGATGATGCTCTCGGGCACCTGACCGAGCTCGACCGGGCTCTCGCGCGGGTTGTCCCGGCCGATGGTGGCGGACCGGCTGAACCGCGGATCCCCCAGCACCAGCTTGCTGAGCTCGTAGCCGGTGACCAGCCAGGCCGGCGGGCCGTAGGGCAGCTGCACCGGGCACACCGGCTCGGTGCGGCGCAGTTCCGCGTACTGGGGGTCGGGGTCGAGCCGCCGCCCGGGGAACGGGTACCGCCGGGGCGTCCGGCTGGTGATGTCGCCGTCGTGTACCACGATTCGTCACCGCCAAGTCCTGCTCAGCCCTCGAATAAGAAACTATCGCGGATCCGGCGTTCCGGCGCTGGCCCGGCGGGGCCTGGCCCGGCCGCGTTGTGGGAGACTGCCGGGGTGGAGAGGACTGTCCGCCTTTGCCGCACGGCGTCCCCGCGAGCGGCGGTGCGCCGGTGATCCGCAACGTCGTGGTCGGGCGGCTGCGCCCGGCCGAGGACGCCGCCCAGCGAGAGGCGGACGCGGCCTTGCTGCGGGAGGGCCTTGCGGGCATCGCCGCGCTGAGGTTTCCCGGGCTGCTGGCCATGACCGTCGGGTCGGATCTGGGCCTGCGCGACGGCGGCTGGAGCTTCGCGATCACCAACGACTGGCGGGACGCCGACTCCTACCGGGTCTACGACGCGGACGAGGAGCACAACCGGCTGCGCCGCGAGATCTTCGCGAAGATCTGCCAGGACATCGCCCGGGTCCAGATCGAGCTCGACGGCTGACCGCCCGCCTGGGCTGAATCCCAGATCAGGGACCCGCCCGGCCGCCAGGCGCGTCTCACAGGTAACAATGAGTGATGAGCAAGCAGGTGAACTCGTCACCGGAGGGCGACCGTCCGGGCCAGGGCGCCCCGCCGCCTCCCCCAAGCTGGCGGCACTGGCTGTGGCCGATCGCGCTGCTTGCCGTGGTGCTGCTGTACATCCTGCTGCCGGGGATCAACGTCCGGACCCCGGTCAGCCTGAGCTACTCGCAGTTCCTGGCGGACGCCAGCGCCCACAAGATCAAGACGGTCGACTTCGGCAACAGCTCGAGCGGCTCCAACACCCCGGCCTCCGGCGAGCTGACCAGCGGCACCTCCTACACCACGGTGGTCCCCGGCCAGCCATCGGCGACGCTGAGCTCGCAGCTGACCGCGGATGGCGTGAAGACCGTGAGCGCCCAGGCGCCGAGTTC
>JASHUI010000185.1:0-7287 GCA_030040095.1 Streptosporangiaceae bacterium
GGCGCCTCGGCGGCGGTGTCGCCGGGCCCGCGGCCAAGCAGTTCGCGCAGCGAGTCGCCGCCCGGCTGGCCGCGCAGCCGGATCGGCAGGGCCCGGTGCCCCGCGTCGTCGGCGAGCACGATCAGGAAGCCGTGGACGACAACCTGGTCGCCGCCCTCGTTCCTGGCCCTGGGCTTGGCGTGCGCGATGCGGACGGCGGTCACGGGGCGTTAGCCGAAGTGGATCGTCTCGGGGTTGGGGACGCCGCTGATCGGCATCGCGTTCAGGAAACCGGGGCCCTGATTCACGCGGATGGTGACCGTGTAGTCGTGGCTCTTGCCGGTTTCAGCCCGCGGCGGCGTGGTGAAGGTGCAGGAGAAGTAGCTGGCGCCGGTGTTCCAGCCGCAGCTGACGGTCTGCGTCTTGATGCCGGGCCCGGCCAGGATGGCCTTCACGTCGTGCCCGGCGGCCAGCGCCTCCGCCGTCGCGCCGGTGAGCTGGCCCACGCCCGGGTTGGCCAGGCGGAATTCGGCCGTGAAGTGGCGTCGCGACTTGCTCAGCGTGCTGCCGGGCCTGGGCGTGGCGATCGTCGACATCTCGTAGCGGCGCGCGCTGAAGCAGCCGGAAATGTAGTAGTCGGAGCTGATGGCGTTCGGGCAGATGGTGTTCGACCAGGTGTCCTCGTAGAAGTTCGCGGCCGTGGCGTTGCTGCCCCAGAAGGACGCGTTGGCGAGGTCGTCGTAGTAGAACTCGGTGCTCGCGATGTTCGCGAAGTCGAGGTCCACGCCGCTGAGGTCGGTGTACTCCAGGTACTCGCCGTACTTGAGGTTGGCCGTCGGCCCCAGCAGGTAGCCGTCGGCGAACGTCCAGTGCGCGGGCAGCACCGCGGGCCCGCCGGCGATGACCGCGGTGATCACGCCGGTCAGGGTGGCGCCCGCGAGGTCGGCGCCCTGCAACGTCGGCGCTCCGGCACCGAAGGCGTCCAGGGCGATGCTGGCATCGGTGAGGTTCGCGTCGGTCAGGCTGGCGTTCTCGAGGTCGACGCCCGCGCCGTCGACGCCGGTGAGGTTGGTGTCGCTGAGGTCGGCGCCGGACAGGTTGGTCCCGTAAAGGTCGGCGTCTTCGAGGTCGGTGCCGGACAGGTCCGCGCCCGCCGCGTCGTCGCCGGACAGGTCCGTGTCGGGGCCGGCCAGGTAGCCGCTCTTGAGCTGCCAGTCGGCCGGCAGCAGCGTGGTCGCGCCGGTGATGCCGCCCGACTCGACGTCGGCCAGCGCCGCGCCGGTGAGGTTCGCGTCGTTCAGGTCCGCGCCGGTCAGGTTGGCGCCACCCAGCTGGGCGCCGTCGAGGTCCGCCGAGGCCAGGTCGGCGCCGCTGAGCGCGGCGCTATCCAGGTCGGCCCCGGGGCCGGCCAGGTAGCCGTTGACGAGCAGCCAGCCCGTCGGCAGCGTGGGCGCCGGGCTCGCGGTGATCAGGCCCGAGTACACCAGGGTCATGGTGGCGCCGGTGAAGTCGGCCGACGACAGGTTGGCCGAGTTGAAGATGGTCGCGTACAGGTTGGTGCCGGTCAGGTTCGCGCCGGTCAGGTTCGCCCCGCTCATGATCGCGTAGGCCAGGTTGGCGCCGGCCAGGTCGGCGCCGGCCAGGTCCGCGTCCCTCAGGTCGCAGTGATCCCAGTCCACGCCCGCCGTCGGGGCGGGCGTCACCACCCCGCCCGAGCCGACGGTCGGGCAGGTCACGCCGGGGACGGCCTCCGCCGCGGAGCCGCCGGCCAGGACCAACGTGCCTGCTGCCAGGGCCGCGGCGGCGAGCGAGGCGAACAGGCGCGTGCGGGGCTTGGGACCGGCCATTTCCGGGTTCTCCATGCTGAAATGGTAATAACCGGCATCAGGGCAAAAGCCGTTGATATGAGTGTGAATGTATACCCGCGAAACGGCGGCGGCAACCGCCGGTGCTGTCGGGCCGGCTGCCCGGCTGGATGCCCGGCTAACGGGCCGCCGGGGCGCCATGCCGGACGCGAGACGGGGCGTAACATCCGGGTGGCTCGCCTAACCTGGCTGGACCGGGTCGGCGCCGGGACCGCCGGCGAGAAGTCAGGTGGACGGGTCAGGGGTGGATGGCAGGCACGGGAACTGATGCCGCGCGGGCGGGCGCCGTCTGGGAGCGGGCCGGCCTGGTGTGGCACCACGCGTTCACGGCCCAGCCGCTGCCGCCGCGCTGGCTGGTCCTGGGCGGCGGCGTGCTGGCGCTGGCCATCGTGTGCTCGCCCCGGCTCTGGCCGGCCGCGCGAACCGTGGTGACGATCGTGCACGAGGGAGGCCACGCGGTCGCGGCGCTGGCCACGGGACGGCGGCTGAGCGGGGTCCGGGTGTACCGGAGCACCGCGGGCGAGACCGCGTCCTCGGGGAGGGCGGAGGGCGCCGGCATCGTCCTGACCACCGTGGCCGGCTATCTGGCGCCGCCTCTGCTCGGCCTGGGCGCGGCGGCCTTGCTCGCCACCGGGTACGTGACCGCCATGCTCCTGTCCGCCCTGCTGCTCCTGGCCGGGCTGGCGGTCGCGGTGCGCAACGCCTACGGCATCCTGGCCGTGCTCGCCGCGGTGATCACCGTGGCCGCGGTGTGCCTGTACGGCTCCGCGCTGGTGCAGGCCGGGTTCGGGATCGTGGTGACCTGGTTCCTCCTGCTGGGCGGCGTGCGGCCGGTGGTCGAGCTGGCGGGCGAGCGCCGGCGGTCCGGGGGCCGGCGGTCGGACGCCGATCAGCTGGCCAGGCCCACGCCGGTGCCGGGCGGAGCCTGGGTCATGATCTTCGGCCTGGTCGCGATCGCCGCGCTGGCCGTGAGCGCCCGCTGGCTGGTCCGCTAAACGCGCTGACGCCGACGCGGGTGGGGTGGTCACGGCAGGTCGCCGCCGTCGGGAACGCGCCCGTGCACGGCGGTGAACGCGATGGTCTGCGTCCACCAGTCCGGATCGTCGCAGTGGGCCAGGAACGTGTCGATGTGCCGGCGGTCCAGGTGGCCGGAGTCTTCCAGGCGAGGGCGCAGCTCGTCGATCGTCTGGGTCCAGTAGCGCGCCCAGGGGGAGCCGCCGTTGTACAGCGCGGTCTCCGCGGTGGCCCCGACGTCGTCCAGCCCCAGGTCGGCCAGCATGGCGGGGAGCTTGCGGCCGATGAAGTAGTCGATGCCCTCCTCGCGCGACCAGGCCAGCCATCCCTGCCAGAACGCGTGGACCTCGGGCGGCTCGGCCACGCTGACCGGCAGGAAGTCCGGCTCGATCAGCAGCACCGCGCCGCCCGGGCGGGCGCTGGCGACCAGGTTGGCCACGGCGGCGTGGGAGTCGGTGACGTGGTGCAGCACGGCGCGCGCCGTGACCAGGTCGAAGTCCGCTGGCTGGATCGGCCCGGCGACGATGTCGCCCCGGCGGAACTCCAGCGCCGCCGCCTCCGCGTCGCACAGGGACAGGTCGAGGTCCACCGCGACCGCGCGGCCGCCGGGTTCGATCCGCCCGGCCAGCCAGGCCGAGACGGAGCCGTTGCCGCAGCCGACCTCCAGGGTCCGCGCTCCCGGCCCGGCGCCGAGCCGTTCCAGGTGACGGCGGTGCATCGGGTCGAGCAGCCGGGACATCAGGGCCAGGCGGGCGCGCTCGCCTTCCCGGTGGTGGTCCAGGACGTACTCGGTCATGACGACGCCCTCCGTCGGCCGTTGCCTCCCCGTCCCAGGTGGATATGCCCGGCTGACGGAGCGACTACCTGCCGCGAAAGTGGCAAGGGGATCGCCCCGTGATGACCCGACCTTGTCGGTCGCTGTGTGAGCGCCGCGGAGCGAAGGACATAATGCCCGCGTGGCGGATACGGCTGCGGACGCGATGCTCCGGATCGGAATCAGGCTCTCTGCGCTGGCCCAGGACGGGCTGACCTACGGCGCCGACGACTACGACCTCGATCGGTACCGGCAGGTGGGCAGCCTGGCGGTCGAGTTGCTCTCGGCGCTCAGCGGCCGGCCGGCCGACGAGCTCACCGTCGAGCTCGGGCACGACTCCGGTTACGCGACCCCCAAGATCGACGTCCGCGGCGTGATCTTCGACGACCAGGAACGCCTGCTGTTGATGCGGGAGAGGACCGACGGCCGCTGGTCGCTGCCGGGCGGCTGGGCCGATCCCGGCGACGCGCCCTCGGTCGCCGTGACGCGCGAGATCCTCGAGGAGACCGGGTACGACAGCTCGGCGGTGAAGCTGATCGCCTGCTGGGATCGTGAGGTCCAGGGCAACCAGCCGCCGCTCCCGGTGTCGGTCTACAAGCTGTTCTTTCTTTGCCGTCCGAACGGGAACGTTCAGGAGCCATCGGCACTGGAGACCCTTGACGTCGGCTGGTTCGCGATCGATGCGCTCCCGCCGCTCTCCCTGGGCCGCGTCAACCGGCACCAGGTGGAGCGGGCGCTCGCACACCACCGTGACCCGTCCCTGCCGACCGAGTTCGACTAGCGGCCGGCGCGGCAGGTGATCGTGGTTGCCGTCGCGATGGCTGACAGGGCAGTCTGGCTGGGTGAGCCCGGGGAGCTGTGAAGCACCCCGCCGGATCGAAGGGCCGCGCCGATGAAACTGCCTCAGGTCGACTACGAGGCGCCTCAAACCGTTTCCGAAGCCGTGGAATTGCTGGCCGAGCATCTGGACGACGCGAGCGTGCTCGCCGGCGGCCAGAGTCTGATCCCGCTGCTGGCACTGCGGCTGGCCCACCCGGCGGTGCTCATCGACATCAACGGCATAGCGGAACTGTCCGGGATATCGGCGACGGACGGCTGGCTGGCGATAGGCGCCACGACGCGGGAGTACGTCGCGGAGGAATCCGCGACCGTCGCCGAAACCGTGCCGTTGCTGGCCGCCGCACTGCCCTTGATCGGCCATGAGGCAATCCGCAGCCGCGGCACGATCGGAGGCAGCCTGGCCCATGCCGATCCCGCGGCCGAGCTGCCGGCCGTGGCCCGGGCGCTCGATGCCGAGTTCGTGGTGCGGGGCCAGTCGGGGGAGCGGGTCGTCCCGGCGGCGGAGTGGTTCGAGGGATACCTCACGACGTCACGCCGTCCCGACGAGCTCCTCGTCCAGGCGCGCTTCCCGACCGCGGCGCGGGGCACGGGGATCAGCTTCCAGGAGGTCGCCCGCCGTCACGGTGACTTCGCCATCGTTGGCCTGGCGGCATCACTGACGTTGGCCGAGGGCGCGATCAGCGATGCGCGGCTGGCGTTCGCCGGCGTCGCCGATGTGCCGGTCCGGGCGGGCGACGCGGAGGATCTCCTGGTCGGTGAGCGGCCGTCGGCGGAGTTGTTCGACGAGGCAGCCCGCCGCGCGACCGACCATATCGACCCGCCGGCCGACCTGCACGGGTCGGCGGACTACCGGAAGAAGGTCGCGGCCGCCCTGGTGCGCCGCGGCCTGCGAGCGGCCGCGGACGACGCCCACGAGAGGCTGCGGGCGACGACCGGGAGAGGCAGTGACTGACGGTGGACATCACTCTGAGGATCAACGGCGCGACGCGAACGGGCTCGCCGGAGGCGCGGAAGACGCTGGCGGACTTCCTGCGGGATGACCTCAATCTCACCGGCACCCACCTCGGCTGTGAGCACGGCGTCTGCGGTGCGTGCACGGTCATCGTCGACGGCCGGGCGGTGCGCTCGTGCCTGATGCTGGCGGTCCAGGCCGCCGGCAGCGAGGTCACGACGATCGAGGGGCTGGCCATGAAGGGGGAAGGGGAGGCGGGTGGGGAGCTGGGGACACTGCAGCAAGCGATGTGGGATTCGCATAGCTTCCAGTGCGGTTTCTGCACACCCGGGATGGTCATGCAGGCGGCGGCGTTCCTCAAGGATCACCCCGACGCCGACGAGCAGCAGATCCGCGAAGCGCTGTCCGGCAACATCTGCCGGTGCACCGGCTACCAGAGCATCATCGACGGCGTCCTGCTGGCCGCCGAGCGCAACCGCGAGCGCTGAGCGAGGGAGCAACCATGGCAGCGATTGCCGCTGAACGCTACACCGGCGCCAGCATCAAGCGATCCGAGGACCCGCGCATCCTCACCGGCGCAGGCCGGTACGTCGACGACATCAAGCTGCCCGGGATGCTGCACGCCGCGTTCGTGCGCTCGCCGCTGGCGCACGCTCGTGTGCTCTCTGTCGATGTCTCGGCCGCGCGGGCGCTGCCCGGAGTCGTCGCGGCGCTCACCGGCGCGGAGGTGGAAGCGATCACGGTCCCGGGGCCCGATGCGCTCATGGCCCTCATGGGCGGCGGAGGGCCCACCCCCGAGTTCACCCTGCTAGCGACCGACAAGGTGCGTTTCGCCGGCGATCCCGTGGCGATCGTCATCGCCGAGAGCCGCTACGCCGCCGAGGATGGCTGCGAGCTCGTGGAGGTGGAGTACGAGGAGCTGCCTCCGGTCACGAACGCGTCCTTCGCCCTCGACCCGAGCAGCCCGCCGCTGTTCGCCAATCTGGGTGACAACATCGCCCGCCCGCGCTCGCGCAACGAGTTCGGTGACGTCCCGGCCACCTTCGCCAACGCTGACCGGGTTAGCGACTTCCGGATCGACGTGCACCGCCACCAGAACGTGCCCATGGAGGGACGCGGCTGCGTCGCGAGCTACGACGCCGGCCCGGGCGTCATGACGGTCTACGCGGCAACGCAAAGCGTTCACGTCAGCAAGATCGCCGTCGCCATGCGCCTCGGCATGGAGCACGACAAGGTGCGCGTGCTGGCCGGCGATATCGGCGGCTCGTTCGGCCTGAAGATCGGCGCTTCACGGGAGGAGCTCGCGGTGGCGGCCGCTTCGCGTGCCGTCGGCCAGCCGGTCAAGTGGGTGGAGGACCGCGGCGAGAACCTCACGGCGTCGGGGCAGGCGCGCGAGGAGAGCTTCGACGTCCGGGCCGCGGTCAGCAACGACGGCGACCTGCTCGGCCTGGACGTGAAGATGGTCATCGACACCGGCGCCTACCCCGGCATGGGGACGATGGTTCCGGGCATCGTCGAGGCGATGCTGCCGGGCCCGTACAAGCTCTCGGCCCTGGGTTTCGAGTCGACCGCGGCCATCACGAACAAGGCGTCGTACGTCGCCTACCGCGGCCCGTGGGCGTCCGAGACGTTCGTGCGGGAACGCATCCTCGACCTCATCGCGAAGGATCTCGGCCTCGATCCGCTCGAGATCCGGCTGCGCAACGTCGCCCCCCGGACCGACCCGCCGGCGGTCATGATCACGGGACGTCCCCTGGCCGGGGTCACCACCCGAGAGTCACTGGAGCGGATCGCCCAGCTCGTGGACTTTCCCGCGTTCCGGC